>JAZNCT010000037.1:0-43667 GCA_045587665.1 Eubacteriales bacterium | reverse complement strand
GGGGCTTGAGGACTTCTACGGCGATATGGACTTCAAGGTTGCAGGTACTCATAAGGGTATCACGTCTATTCAGATGGACCTTAAGATCGACGGACTTACTCCCGAGATAATCAAGGCAGCTCTCGCTCAGACTCACGTAGGACGTGACTATATCATCGACGAGGTGCTTCTCAAGGCAATAGCCGAGCCCAGAGCTGAGGTGTCCAAGTACGCGCCTAAGATGACGAGCTTCAAGATCGATCCCGATAAGATAAGAGAAGTTATCGGTAAGGGCGGTTCGGTTATCCAGAAGATCACCGGCGAAACAGGCGCAAAGGTTGACATTGAGGATGACGGAACTATCCACATTGCCGCTGTTAACACCAAAGATGCTGAGGCTGCTAAGGCTATGATCGACGCGATCTGCTTTGAGCCTGAGGTTGGCGTGACCTACCCCGGCACAGTAACAGGCATCATCGCTTGCGGAGCATTTGTTGAATATGCACCCGGCAAGGAAGGCATGGTTCACATTTCTAAGCTTTCCGAAAACAGAGTTGAAAAGGTTGAGGACGTTGTCAGCATCGGTGACGCTGTGAGAGTTAAGTATCTCGGCGTTGACGAAAAGAACAGGATCCGCCTTTCAATGAAGGACGCAGACAAATAATCACCGATTTTTAATCGACGGCAGGGACTGTCTCCACGCATCTGCATAAGATGTGCAGATAGTCCCTGAATTTTTAACAAAAAGTCAGATGTAAGGAGGAAGATATGAATTATAATTATAATCGTACAGGCGGCGGAAGAAGCCGCAGACGCAGAAGACAGAAGATGATGAAAACAGTTATACTGTCACTTGTTGTTGTGCTTATTATAGGTGGATTTGTTGCTTTCCTTTTTGCACTGAAAAACATTGGTGAGAAAGCAAAGGAAAAGGAGACAGAAAGCGAGAGCTTATATGAGAGCATAGAGACCGGGCCACAGGATACCGCATCCGGAGTGCTGAAGGAAGGTTTTATAACTAAAAAATATGAAGCTGCAGAGCTTCGCAGAGGAGATCTCATATTGGTAAGTGCCGATGCTCCATATGTTTTTCCCGAGGAAGAAGACCTTGAAAATCTTTATACAGGCAGGAAAAAATACGCAAACGGTGCGCGTCCGTTTCAGGTGAGCGGATCTGATATATGGCTTGACAGCTTTGTCTTTTCAAAGCTCAGCGAGATGACAGAGTGCTTCTATGAAACAACGGGCGAAAATGCGCTGCTTGTTAAAAGCGGTTACCGTTCATATGAAGCGCAAAAGGAGATACTTGACTACAGAATAGAGCGTGACGGTGAGGAAGAGGCGCTGAAATATGCCGCAAGGCCGGGAGAAAGCGAGCACCATACAGGAAAAGCTTTTGATATGTCGGTCTACAAAAACGGCGTAAATACATATATAGAGGATGAACCGGATTATGTTTGGATATATGAAAATGCGCATAAATACGGTTTTGTTCTCAGATATCCGGAAAGCAAGGCGGAAATAACAGGCATAGCATATGAAGCATGGCATTTTCGATATGTGGGCGTGCCGCACGCTTATTATATGTATTCTGAGGGCATAGTGCTTGAAGAATATCTGGAGCTTCTCAAAAAACAATATGCTTATGATGATGTTCATCTCAGAATAGACTGCGATGACGGCAATAAATATGAGATATACTATGTTCCTGCAAGAAAAGACGGATCGGCAGAAATAATTTTGCCGGCAGGTTATGAATACAGCGTTTCAGGCAATAATATGGACGGATATATCGTAACAGTCCTTGTTTCGCGAGGTGAAAAATGAGCACAAAAAGACTTGTTTTTTCATTTGCTTGCATCCTGCTCTGCTTTTGTCTATCTCTCACTTCATGTGGGATCATAATTTTTGAGGATGATAAGACCGAGATAAAGGACACATCCCATGCAGCCGACAGCGAAGGCGTTGAGGGCAGCGACACCGAGACTACCCAAAGCGACGATCCCGATATATCCATAGAAGAAAAGCCGGAAAGTGCGGCAGACAGAGCAAGGAAGAGGGTCAAGGAGCTTAGCGAATTTGATCTTAAGGGTCAAAGCTTTATTATAGCAACAACTTCAAATATGACCTTTGCCACAGATGGCGACAGCTATTATGACAGAGTGCTTTTGCTCAGAGATTCGATCGTAGAAGAAAAATATAATGTTGATATCATCACTGTTTTTTCCGATGAATCAATGATAGAAACCGACCTTAGGAATGCGGCACTTTCAGGTCAATATTATGCCGACCTTCTGTCTTTGCCCGAATACAAGATAGGCAGGCTTGCCAAAGAGGGACTCATAATGAATCTGCGATCCCTGCCCTTTTACGGCACAACATCTTCATATTCCCGTTTCTGGGGGGAGGCGGCGGCAGGAAATGCGATCTATGCGGATATAGGTGCGGCAAGCGCAGATTTCAGTAAAATATATGCGGTGTTTTTTAACCGCGATATTTCTGAAAAAATGGGATTTGATCTTGACAAAATGGTTGATGACGGCGAATGGACCTGGGATACATTTGATCGTCTTTCAAGGGCTGCAAACGAAGAGTTTGGTGTTTTTGGCCACGGCAGTGCCGCTATGGGTGATGAGCTTACTGACATAGTTTTCCGCTCATCCGGCGAGAGACTTGTGGATAACACCCTTGGCAGTGTTCCGAAAATATCTTTTGATTCTCAAAAGCTTGAGGAGCTTATTGAGCTAACCTGCGCGCTTATATATGGCAACCCTGCCGCATATAAAAGGTCTGCCACTGCCACAGAAAGCGATTTTTACAAGGCCTTTGGCTCATCCCGGATGCTTTTCGCCTTTGCTCCTCTCTCAAAAATGAATAACTTTTCTGTTTTGGATTCAAATTGGGGAGTTTTGCCCATACCAAAGGCGGAGGAGGGGCAAAAGCACTATTTTGCCTATACAGAGGCAGCGGCAAATGTTCTTGCTGTGCCCTCCAATAACAATAAGGCAGATATAACGGGAATAATGATAGGTGCGCTGAACACAGCATCCTATGAATTGCTTGCAGAAGAATATAAAACCAATTGCCTATATAATTATTTTGGGAGTATAAAGGCAATGCGTTCTATGGACGAAGTGCTCTCTAGCATGACATTTGATTTTACATTTCTATATGCTTCGGGTGCAGAATCGCTTGCCGTTGCAACCTATGGAGCGGTGCGTGAGGCAAGAAAAAGCGTAAGCGACTATGCAACAGACCTGATAAATGCCAGAAGCGAAGCGGCAAACCGGGAACTGAGACAGCTATTTGGCGAAAAAGTCATAGAAGATGTAAGCTCACCTTCTATAAAGGGAGATGAAGAACAGGAAGATGTATCTGCAGCAGGAGAAAGCACAGAGGCCGCATCTTAAAACAAAACGATTGGAGCAATGATATATGGCAAATTACAGAAGAGGCAGAATAAATGACGAAATGCTCAAAGAAATAGCAATGATACTGCGAGAGGTCAAGGATCCGCGTGTTGCAAACGCATTTGTAAGCGTAACGGCGGCGGAGGTCACTCCCGATCTTAAATATGCAAAGATATACTATTCATATCTGAGAGGAGATGATCCCAAAGAAGTTGCAAAGGGTCTTAAAACCGCCAGCGGATATATAAGAAGTCAGATAGCGCAAAGAATGAATCTGCGCATAACCCCTGAACTTACCTTTGTGCATGATAATTCCATAAAGCATGGTGCGCACATTGCCACGCTGCTTGAGGGAATAACTTTTACAGATGAAGAAAAAGAGGAACAAAACTAAAAATGTGGCCGATAGCTCGGCCACATTTTTTAATTATTATTTATTAACACATTTTTGGAGCATTATGTTAGCATATAGAGCACTCTCGCTTGTTGCAATAACAAGCCTGTCGCCGTGACCCACTCCAGCCAGCACCTTCAGCAGTTTGGGGAATATTATTCTGGTATACCTTTAAGTATATGCGTTTTCCCCTTGTTTTTTATATTATACATCTGTTGTGGCAGAAAAGCAAGAGCCAAATGTAAATCCTTTTTCAGAGCTATTGACAAAAAGAGTGAAATGTGATACTATAATCCTGTTTTGTTTTTGGAGGTGCGGCAATGATATATAACCGAACGATGACGGCCACTACATATGTTTTAGATAAAAAAAGAGGACTGATGCTCCTTCACAAGCATAAAAAATTTGGGCAGCTCTATCCCCTTGGAGGTCATATAGAGCCCGCAGAGCTTCCTCATGAGGCGGCGCTTAGAGAGGTGTTTGAAGAATCCGGCCTTGTGGTGAAGCTTCTTGACTTTTGCGGAGAGGTGGCAGATACTTCCTCGGCTTTTGTGCTTCCGGCACCGGCTTTTCTGCTGCACGAGAACAAGAGTGCGCCTGTTCAGAATCTGGATTTTGTTTATGCCGCTATCGCTGAAGGCGAAATAGAGCCTTTTGGAGAGCTTTGCCCTATGAGCGGTGAAAGTAAGCAGTTTTTTTGGGTGGGAAAAAAGGAAATAGAAAGCGGAAGTGTTACATTTGGCGGAGAAGAATACATCATACCCGGACATATAAAGTCTATTGCCAAAATGGTGTTTGAAAGATTTATCGAGGAATAATTTATGCTTAAAAAATTTATTGGAGACAGAAACTTTTATAAAAAGGTTATTGCTGTTGCACTGCCGATAATGGTGCAAAACGGTATTACCAATTTTGTCAATATGCTTGATAATATCATGGTTGGCAAGATAGGAACAGAGCAAATGACGGGCGTTGCGATAGCAAATCAACTGTTTTTTGTTTTTAATCTCTGCGTTTTTGGCGGTTTTTCGGGAATTGGTATATTTACAGCCCAGTTCTTTGGAAAAGGCGATATGAAGGGCGTGCGAGACAGCATTCGATTTAAAGCGTGGGTAGGTGTGGCGCTTTCTGTGCTGGCACTGCTGGTCTTCGGCTTTGCGGGAGAGGATCTGATAAGCGCATTTTTGCATGACAGCGAATCAGGCGGAAATCTTGAGCTTACCCTTGGTTTTGGTATGAGATATGTTCGGATACTTATGCTCAGCATAATCCCCTTTGCTATTACACAGATGTATTCAAGCACATTGAGAGAAACGGGAAAGACCCTGCCGCCTATGCTTTGCGGTGTTGGTGCAGTGGTTATCAACCTTGTTTTAAACTATCTTCTTATTTTCGGAAATTTTGGTTTTCCAAAGCTCGGAGTTGAAGGCGCAGCTATAGCAACGGTGATCTCACGATATGCCGAATGTATTGCGATAGTGGTATGGACACACAAAAGCAAAAAGGAAAATCCCTATATTGAGGGAGTATATAAAACACTGCGTGTTCCGCTCTCCTCGGCGTGTGAAATGTCAATGAGGGGACTTCCGCTTTTGATAAATGAGGCACTCTGGTCGCTGGGTGTAACGATGCGCTCTCAGTGCTTTTCAACAAAGGGACTTGATGTTGTGGGAGCACTCAACATCTGCACCACACTTTCAAATGTATTCAACATAGTTTTTATATCCCTTGGCAGTGCTATATCTATAATGGTTGGAAATCTGCTTGGCGCAAACAAAATGGAGGAAGCCAGAGATACCGACACAAAGCTCCTTGCATTCACAGTTATGTCCAGCACCGTTATTGGCGGCGCAATGGCAATAAGCTCTGCATTTTTCCCCGGGATATATAACACGACAGACCAGGTCAAAGCTCTTGCAAGCTTCTTTATTCTTGTAATGGCCTGTTATATGCCTATAGATTCGTTTATGAACGGAGCGTATTTTACACTGAGATCCGGCGGAAAAACCTGGATAACATTCTTGTTTGACAGTGCCTATATTTGGTGCGTCAATGTGCTGCTTGCCTTTATTCTGACCCGATTTACATCGCTTTCAATATATTATGTATACATAATATGCTATGGCGTTGATATAGTAAAATGTATCATAGGATTTATTCTGGTTCGCAGCGGAAAATGGATGAATAACCTTGTTGGCGAAAAAAGCTGATTAAAAACTTTTAGCATAATTTTAGGGACTGCCTCTTTTTGAGGCAGTCCCTATACTCATATTATATAATACACAGCAGCGAAAGCCGCTTTCTTTATTTACCCTTGTGGTTTTATGTAAATATATGTTATACCTTTCGGTATTTATGAGTTTGATTTGCGGTTTATTTTGCGTAATCAACCGCTCTGCTTTCCCTTATCAGATTTATCTTTATCTGGCCGGGATATTTAACTTCATTTTTGATCTTAAGCGCGATATCATGCGCAATAATCTTCATTCCCTCGTCGTTTACTTCCTCGGGCTTTACCATTACGCGGATCTCACGGCCTGCCTGAATTGCAAATGCCTTGTCGATTCCGTCAAAGCTTGTAGCGATTTCTTCAAGCTTTTGCAGACGCTTGATATAGTTTTCAAGATCCTCGCGGCGTGCGCCCGGTCTTGCCGCAGAAATTGCATCGGCTGCCTGAACGATAATGGCAACGATTGTCTGAGGCTCAACATCATTGTGGTGGGCTTCGATTGCGTGGATAACGTCTTTGCTTTCTTTGTGCTTGCGTGCCGCCTCAACGCCGATCTGGACATGTGATCCTTCAACATCGTGCGGGAACGCTTTACCGATATCGTGGAGAAGTCCTGCACGTCTTGCAAGAGTGCTGTCAACGCCAAGCTCGTCGGCAATAATTCCTGAAATGAACGCAACCTCGATAGAGTGCTGAAGCACGTTTTGACCGTAGCTGGTTCTGTAGCGAAGTCTGCCAAGAAGTCTGATAAGCTCGGGATTGATGCCGTGAACTCCAACGTCAAATACGGCTCTTTCACCGGCCTGTTTAACCGAGGCCTCAACTTCTTTTCTTGCTTTTTCAACAGTTTCTTCAATTCTTGCGGGATGGATTCGTCCGTCGGAAATGAGCTTTTCAAGAGCAAGTCTCGCAATCTCACGTCTAACGGGATCAAAGCCCGAAAGTGTGATAGCTTCAGGAGTATCGTCGATGATGAGCTCAACTCCCGTAAGCGTTTCAAGCTTCTGGATATTTCTACCCTCTCTGCCAATGATCCTGCCCTTCATCTCTTCGTTTGGCAGTGCCACAACAGAAATGGTGGCCTCGGCAACATGGTCAGCGGCATATCTCTGAATAGCCAGCGAAAGGATATTTCTTGCTTTTGTATCCGATTCTTCCTTGAACTGTTCTTCAAGCTCGATCATCTTCTTTGCAAGCTCATCCTTGATCTCTGCCTCAACTCTTTCGATAAGCTCTGCCTTAGCCTGTTCGGCTGTATAGCCTGAGACCTCTTCAAGACGCTTAAGCTGAATACTGAAAAGCTCGTTGATCTTTTCTCTTTCGGCTTCGTTTTCTTTGATCTTTTTATCAAGCTGCTCATTTTTTCTCTCAAGAGCTTCTGTCTTTTTATCCAGGTTATCCTCTTTTTGAGTGAGACGGCGCTCGGTGTTTGAGATCTCTTTGCGTCTCTCCTTAATCTCGCGCTCAGCTTCATTGCGGCTTTGAAGAATCTCTTCTTTTGCTTCGATAAGAGCTTCTTTTTTCCGGGACTCGGCTTGTTTTTTAATTTCTTCTGCTTCTTTTTTGCCGGCTTCAAGAATACGCTTTGCTTCGTTTTCGGCAGAGCCTATCTTGCCTTCGGCAAGCTTTTTACGCAGAAATGATCCGAGCACGATTCCGACAGCAAGAAATACGACCGCGCAGATTATTGGGATCAAAATTTTCTCCATAATGCACCTCCTTAATTTTATTTTTCATAATTTCAAAGGCGCAGGCAAAAGAAACACTACGCCTTATTATATTTTACACCCAAAAAGTCAAGCTGTCAAGGGATTTGAGGGTATTTTATTAAAAAAAGAGGCAATATATACAAAAAACAAACCTATCGGTTGTTGAAAACTGCGAAATTTCTGAACCCGAATTGACTTTAGGTGATAAAGCATTTATAATATATAATAATATCCACTTATATATGGAGAAAACGATGAATAGAATCTTAATGTTTACTTTTACCATTGTTACTTTCATTTTTGTTTCGATCTTTGCAGTGTCTGCAGAGGATTCGGTTGTTGCAAGCGGCATTTGCGGAAAAGATGTAACATGGAAGATATATAACAAAAGTTCAGCTGCCATGATAAATTATCATCTTGCCTTTGAGGGAAGCGGTGGAATATATGCCGGCAGAGCAGATGCTTGGTGCGGCAGACGTGCCGGAAATAATTGAAGGTATCAGAGGATAATATCGAATGGGGGTATTTATGAAAAATATCGGGAGAGCTTTTTTACTGGTTTTCTTGCTGTTTGTTTTTGCTTTTTCATTTTCTCTTTTGGGCTTTGCCGAAGAAAAGGTTGCAGAAGGAACACTTGGCGACACAGCCATTTTTGAAATATACAACAGCGGCAGTGAAGAAAAACCCATCTATACCCTGCGGATCAGCGGAAGCGGCTCTTTCATAGGTATGGATATGAGCGGAAACGCGTTGAAATATAAAACAAAGAACGAATCTGTGTTATCTCCCTATGCCCAAAGCATAGTGAGAGCGGAGATCGGTGAGGGGATCGAAGAGATAGGAGACTATGGTCTTGCATTTCTAAAAGCACTCCGTGAAGTTTATATCCCGTCAACGGTCAGGTCTATAGGCTCTGCAGCGTTTCAAGACTGTCATTATCTGACTAAAATCGTGCTTGCAGGCGAAGAAGACGCGCCCGGCTTTAATCTTATAAACATTACGACCATAAAGGGATATGCTTTTTCGGGCTGCAGAAGCGTGCGCAGCATAATGCTTTCTGAGGAGCTTAGCGGCCCTCTGGGAAAGCAGTGCTTTGCCGAGTGCCGTATGCTCAGATTTCTTAATGTTCCCGAGGGGGTAGGAGCTATCGGTGCAGAGTGCTTTAAAAACTGCACAGCTCTGCATTATATCGAGGTGCTTGGTGAGCCGACTATAGACAGCACCGCTCTTTTGGGGGCAGACTCTGCATATATAATTGCCGGCAAGGGAGGCGCTGCTTATACCGAGATCATCGAAAAGGCCTTGCCATATGGAGGAGAGTCTATAAGAGAACTGCCTTTTGCACCCGCAGATAGCGCAGTTGACTTTGGAACGGCGGGAAAAGCTCTCTATTGGCAGATAGTTGAAAACGAAGGGTCTACAAAAGAAGAGCCTTTATATGATCTGGTCATCAGTGGAGCGGGCAAGGAAGTAAATATAACCGATATTTTTGGAAAGTCTATGAACACCAAAAATTATAAAAACAGCCAATGGGCACCTTATATAAACCGTATTGTGAATGTAAGGATAGAGGCTGATGTAGAAACGCTGGGGGTGGGCAGTTTTCTTGGCCTCAGAGCAATGAAAACCATTGAGATCCCATATTCGCTCTCGGTTTTTTCGGGTGTTGTTTTTGAGTATTGTGAAAATCTTTCTTCGATATATCTCTCCGGCAATGAGCCAAAGGAAGGCGTTTTTGACCTTTCCGGGATAAAAAGCTTTGGAGCATACTGCTTTGACGGGTGCAGATATCTTACTACCCCGATACTATCAGAAGAGCTCTCCCAGGAGACGATAGGCGCAGAGACCTTTAAAAACTGTAAGGGACTTACAAGCTTTACCGTTCCCGCAGTGATAACAAAAATAGAGAAAAATGCTTTCTTGGGATGCGAAAATCTCTCTGAGGTTATTTTTGAGCTTGATGCTTCGATCGATAAGCGCGCATTCAACAATTGCAAAGCTCTTAGAACAATGAGAGGTCTTTCAGATTCAAAGGCTGAGAAATTTGCTCTTGACAACGGAATAGAGTTTTTGTATCCATGTCGGGTTGCTATACGAGCAGTTGGAACGAAAAAGCTGATAGAAAATGTTGATGTGATTGCAGGTCAAAGTCTTAAAAATTTTGTTGCAGACGGAAAGGTCTGCCTTATGTATACCGATCCCGAGGGAAAAGATGTTTATACAATGACCCCGATTGACCGGACTACCACCCTTTATGTAAAACCGATATACGGTATTTCCGAAATTCGCATAAAGTATCAAGAGGGGCTCAAATTGGGCGTTGATCTTTCTCTTGCGGAAAACATTGAAAACTCTGCATTTAAATTGGTTGAGGCTGGTGCAATAGCATCAAGAGACAGGGGCACTTCAGAGGCAGAGATCGGGCTGAATATGTCACGCATCTATTCCACCGTTTTTTATGAGAACGGCAAGCTCCAAGGCGGCATCTCTCTGCCGGGAGATAGAGAAGGCTTTGGCTTTTTCGCCTGTGGATTTGAAGGAGAAGAAGGTGAGCCTTTGTCCGAGCGCTGCTTTGAAAAGCTTTACTTTCGAGGCTATCTGGTGATTCAGGATAAAAATAGCGGTGAAAAATATACGTTTTATACCGATATGAAGGGCTCAAGCATTTATGAAGAAGCAAAAAAAGTAAGCAGAGGAGAGGCGGGGGCATATTCTCTTTCTGAAGTTGAATATATGAGCACTCTGCCGGAGCTTTGTGGTGCAGAAAGAAGACCACGAAATGCAAAAGAGCTTCTCTCATTGGTTGAGCAGATAGAAATGGGTGAGCATCCCATACTTTTCAGCGGTGAGCCTGCGATAAATGATGCGGATTTCTTTGATGTTTACCTTGCCGAACAGTATGAGAAAAACGGAAGTATTCCCGCAATGATGCGATTTGACGTGACCGATATTTTTGATATAGGCCTTGGAAACGAAAAAGTGCTGAGAGCGCTTGCAAAGGATATAGCCCAATACAGCGAATTCGGCGGAAGCGTAATGCTTTATTTAAGACCGGGCAATCCTTCGAGCAACGCAAGCACAGGAGGAAAGCTTTCATCACAGGAATGGGAATATACCTTCAGTGATCCCTCTCCATACAGAAATGCCCTGCTTTCTGAGCTTGGTAAAACGGGTATGCTTTTGCAGTTTCTCAAAGAAGAGGGCGTTACTGTTTTTGTCAATCTTCTTCCGGAGATAAACAGCGAAAAGGTATGGTGGTGTGCATCTGCTTTTGAGGGGGACAGCCAAGAGGACAGAATATCAAGATATACAAGGCTCTTTAAGGAATGTTCAGAATATCTCTATGAGGAATGCTCACTTGATAATATAATTTTTGTTTTTGAGGGTGGTGACAGCGGAAACGATTATTTCCCGGGGAAAGATCATGCAGATGTTTCGGGAACGGCTTTTGAAAGCTCGAAAGGGAGCTTTGTTTTAAAATAAACTGATTAAGGATAATTTTATATGATGAAGAGACTGTTTTTAACAATTATTTTTGCTACTTTTATGGGAGTGGCTTTGGCTTTTTCTGTGTTTGCTTCAGGCGAGCCTGTTGCAAGCGGCAGTGCCGGCGAGGAAATTACATGGAGTATATATAACAAAAACTCACAAGATGCCAATACACCTTATTATCAGATAGTATTTTCGGGTAAGGGAGCTCTTATTGGCTACACAGACGAAGGCAAGGTGATTAGCTATGGCAGCAGAGACAAATCTCAGCTTGCCCCGTGGAGAGACTACATTTTTGAAGCGGTTGTTGAAGAGGGTATAGAAGAGATTGGCTCGGGGGGACTTGGTTTTCTTTACAGTCTTAGAGTTGTAGAGCTTCCAAAGAGCGTTACAAAGATAGGAAATGCCGCTTTTGAGTCAAATTCGGCGCTTGAAAGAGTAGCTGTTGCGGGTAACCGAACCTTTCTTGGCGCAGATCTTTCGCTTATCACTTCTATAGGAGCTTATGCCTTTGACGGCTGCAGCTCTCTGCGATATGTTAAAATGTGCCCCGATTATGTGGGTGCACTGCCAAATGAGAGCTTCAAGAACTGCGATAGTCTTGAGACTTTTGTTGTTCCAAGTGGAGTCAGCGGTCTCTCGGGCACATTTAAAAATTGTGAAAATCTAAAAACCATATATTTTGAGGGAGATCCTAAAATATCCTCAAATGCTTTTGCTTCTGCAAACACAGACGACTTGACACTTTATACCGAAACCGAGAACGGTAACGTTTGCAATTTTGCTGTATCAAACGTCATTGGGTTTTCAAACAGCGTTCCTGATATAAGGTCTGATTTTTACTGTGATGATGAAAACGTTGTTGACATTGGAAAATGTGCAGAAGATGTTTTTTACAGGATAGTGAAAGAAAACGGCACATATGTTATGTATACCTTTGGAACGGGGGAAACTATGAGCTCCATCTCATTTTCGGGAGATACCGTTGGCTATGGATCTATAAAAAAGGTGTATTGGTATAAGCACAAGGATCTTATAACAAAGGTCGTGCTCTCAGAAAATATAAAGACCATGACGGCACTTGCCTGCGGCTTTATGAGCAAGCTTACCCATGTTGAAATAACAGAAAATCTCACAGGCATAACGGGAGCCTGTTTTGAGGCCTCGGGAAATTTTGGCTGCATTTACAAAAGGGGAAATGAGCCTATAGAGGGGCACCTTGACCTGACGGGCATAATGCGCCTTGGTTCATACACCTTTGACGGCTGCCGCGGCATAAAAACCGTGGAGTTTGCTCCGTATGTTTCCACTACATATATTGGTACAGAGCTTTTCAAAAACTGTGTAAATCTTGAAAGCGTCAAGCTGCCGTACAATTTGAATGAAGTGAGAAAATATGCTTTCAGAAATTGTGACAAGCTGAAGACCATAGCCTTTTTTGGCGATGTTGCTATTGATAAGGATGCCTTTTATCAGTGTGACGGAATAGAGAGCATTGCAGGTCTGAGAGGGTCCATGGCAGAGGCTTTTGCAAATGAGCACGGCATCAGCTTTATTATGCCAAATGTTTTAAGGGTCTACCTTGACGGAGAAAAGATAATGGAGACTGATATTGTCAGCGGCAATTATTTTTCACCACCGCTTATTGACGGAAAAATATTTATGCTTTACAGAGATGAAGAATGTACTGTGCCACTTGACTATTCAAAGCCGGTAAGTGAAAGTATGGATATATACGCAAGATTTCTTGTTTCGCACACCGGCTTTATGGTGAGAACCGAGGACTACAACGGCTTGCGTTCCCTTTATGAGTTTGATTTGATTTCTGCAGAGGGAGATTCGCTCTATGATATCAAGGAAATGGGGTCAATAGCATCTCTTGAAAGAGATATCAGAGGAACCACCTCTATGACATATGACGACAACCACATTTTCCGCAATCCCGTTGTTCTTGATAATAAATTTGTGGGAAAGCTTGTGTCTTTTCCAAAAGGAACGAGCGCACAGTTTGCACACACTGCAACCGGCTATGAAAAAAACGGATCGCTTGATGCAAGGAGCGCAACCGAGCCGCTTTATTTCAGGGGTTATGCCGTGCTTAGGCACAAGGAGAGTGGAGAGCTTTATGAAATATATACCGATGTGATTTCGGCAACGCTTTGCGAAAAGAGCGCAAAGACGGCGGAGCTTGGCGCGGGAACTCTAGGAGCCGATGAGCTTGAATTTTTAAATGCTTCGGCTAAGGCTTCATATGACAGAGATATGCTCTATACAAAAGAAGAGCTTCTGGAATATATCAACACCATGTATGAGGATATCGACCATATACTTTATGGACAGCAAATAAATATAGGAAACGCCAATTCTCTTGCTTCATATCTTGCATCCTTCAGAGATGAAACAGGAGATTATCCCGCTGTTGTGGGTATTGACCAGGGAACGATAAACCGCTCTTCTCTTTCGGAAGAGGAGACAGCAATATTCAGAGCCGATCTTGTTGAATATGCAAAGCGAGGCGGAATAATAACACTCAGCTTCCACATGGATAATCCCAACAATGAGAGTCTTTATTGCAGAGGTTCTCTTGGCAAGGGAGATGCTTTTGACACTTTGATGACAACGGGAAGCGACACAAACGCTTCGCTTATGAGAAGTCTTGCCACTGCGGCGGAAACGCTGAGATATCTTGAAGAAGCGGGTGTTCCCGTTCTTTGGCGCCCTCTTCACGAGATGAATGGCAACTGGTTCTGGTGGTGTACTGTTCAGGGTGGCAAGGTTATTGACGGAGAATATGTTGCAAGGCTGTGGAGATATATCTATAATTATTTTGAGGTTGAATGTGGCCTTGAAAATCTTATTTGGGTATACAGTCCAAACTATACAAACAATACTTCGGTGACGAGCGGAGCACAGCACGTTATGTACTGTTATCCTGGCGATGAATATGTTGACATGGTTGGATGTGACTGGTATACTGCAAGCGGAAATTATAAGGATATAGACGGCGAAGGCAAATCATATTCGTCGATCGCATCAACCGGAAAGCCTGCCTGCATAACAGAATTCGGTCCCTCGGGCGATCTGCTGCCGGTTAACGATGGAGAGCACCCCTATAAGGCTATGAAGCAGCTTCAGCTTATGAAGGATATTGCTTATAAAATGGGACATTCGATGGTATATATTCTTAACTGGACGAGCCACTGGTCTATATACAAAATGGGTGACAGCAACGATTTTATGGCCGATCCTATGATATACGGCGCAAATGAAACATATACTTATCTTATAGCAAAAAAGCTTTGCTGATAAAAAGGCGAGGGGGGCCGTTTTGTGCCTCCCTCGCTTGCGTTGTTTTGTGATTTTTGAAAAAATAAAATTAGTTGAATTTAAGTTTAACTTTTTGCATTATCATATATAAGAAAAAAATGAAGGGGGAAAATGATGAAAAAGATAACCAAAAGCATTTTGATAAGCTCAGGCGTTGCCGCGAGCACAATGGCCGGCATCGCGGGCGCCCTTTATATGGGGAGCAAATATCTTGTGAGAGTTGCTCTGGACAGAGAGCTTCCAAAAACAACGGAAAAAAGCAAAAAAAAGCTTACCGGATCAAAGGATTTCTTCAAATTTGTTGAAGAGGCTGATATTATGGCAAAAAAGCTTGAAGAGAGCGGGCTTGAAGAGGTTGAGGTAGAAGGTCCGGACGGCATAAAGCTGGCAGGTCATTTTTATGAATGTCCCTCGGCAGAGAGAGTCATTGTTGCTATGCACGGCTGGCGATCCTCATGGGCGAGAGATTTTGGCGCAATATCAGAATTTTGGCACAAAAATGGCTGCAGTGTTCTCTATGCCGAGCAAAGAGGACAAAATAACAGCGGTGGAGACTATATGGGCTTTGGCGTTCTTGAGAGACACGACTGCCTTGAATGGATAAACTGGGTGAATGAGAGAACTTCCTCTGCCCTGCCTGTGTATCTCGCCGGGGTTTCTATGGGGGCGGCAACTGTGCTTATGGCATCGGGCCTTGAACTGCCCGAAAACGTCAAGGGAATTATGGCAGATTGTGGTTTTACCTCTCCGCACGCTATATGGAAGCACGTTGCAGAAAAAAATCTTCACCTTTCCTATGGCATCATAGGCAGGATAGCCGATGATATGTGCAAGAAAAAGATAAATATCGGCTCAAAGGATTATTCAACCACGTATGCGCTTGCAAACACAGCCGTTCCCGTTCTTTTTGCTCACGGAAGTGACGACCATTTTGTGCCTGTGGAGATGACGTATGAAAACTATATGGCTTGCGCATCTCCAAAACGCTTGCTTATCGTCCCGGGTGCAGACCATGCAATGAGTTATTATATGGAAAAACAAAAATATGAGCAAGGAATGCTTGATTTTTGGAGAGATTTTAAATAAAATGGTGAGGGGCTCCGGCCCAGCCCCCACTTAAAAACTTTCAAATATGGGGCAAGGCGGCATTTTTTATTTATAGCATTGTATGACAAAAATCAAAGTTGATCAAAATGAAATCCAAAATTAAAGTTTTTTGGTATTCTTAACCCCTTTTTTCAAAAAAGGGGTTAAGCGGGGTATGGGGCAGAGCCCCATATAACCCACGATTATTGATTATTAAAATGTTCTATTTGTTCATCGATAAGGCGGCGGACCTGGCAGACCTCTTCAAAAAACAGTCTTGCGGGGATACGCTCAGCTCCGTGACCGAGAACTATCATCTGTTCGAGGTTATCCGAGGTTGCAACTCTCACGCGGTATTTCTTTGCCATTTCAAGACTGACCTTTTCTATATAAGCGTCGGCTGTTTCCGCCTCTTTGGTATAGACAACGTGTATGCCGCCCTGCTTTTCGATGGATCGTTTGCCGCCGGCCACCTTGTAGGCATCAAAAACAAGGATAAGGCCGCAGTCCTTATAGCCCTGATAGTTGCATAGAATGTCGATAAGCAGCTTCCTCGCAAGGTTCAGATTATCCTCAGCTATCTTTTTGAGATCATTCCAAGCAAATATGATATTATAACCGTCAACCAGCAGATATTCGGGCAGAGATGCCTTTTGCTTTGCAGGCTTTGGCGGTTTTTTGTTATAATCCGAGATCCTTTTTTCGGGAGGAAGGGCTCTTTTTCTGATTGGGCCGTAGGTTTTTTCAAAAATTTCCAGTAGTTCTTTGTCCATAAGGACGTTTTCTTCATAAGAAAGTGCGTATCTGCGTCCCGTTGAAATGGGAGAGACCGAATGATCGGTGTCATCCTGCGCACCGTCCTTTTTCAGATATGAGGCTTCAAGGTGCATATGCTCTTCAACCTCGTTCCATTTAACAAGGAAGCCTGCGCCGCCGGCGCAGAACACCGAATCGGGACTGTTGTCGGGATCTCTTTCCGGATCATATCCGATCTCCTCTGCAATTTTTTCGGGCGAATGGCATTTTTTATAGCCGCCGTAAGCGAGTGAAAGCTTGCCCAGTCCCTTTGTATAAGCACTTACCTCTTTTGCATAGCTTCGCATTTCTCGCACGGGAGCTGAGCCGCAAAGGAGCATTTCATCCTCGCCAACCATTTCGGGCGTAGAAAAATCGCCGTGCATAAGACCTATGTCAGAGAGTGCTCTGCCGATATTCTCCTTCGGAAGTGTTAATCTGAAGTTATAATAAGGCTCAAGAAGCACTGCCCGGGCATTCATAAGTCCCTGGCGAACTGCTCTGTAGGTGGCCTGGCGAAAATCGCCCCCCTCGGTGTGCTTCTTGTGGGCCCTTCCTGCTACAAGGGTTATCCTCATATCTGTAATTGGAGAGCCTGTGAGCGTTCCGAGGTGCTGTTTTTCGCCAAGGTGGGTGAGTATCAGCCTTTGCCAATTTCTGTTCAGCGAATTTTCACTGCAAAGGGTGTCAAAGGAGAGTCCGCTTCCCTCTCCTGTAGGTTCAAGCATCAGATGTACCTCGGCATAGTGGCGCAAGGGCTCAAAATGTCCAACGCCAAAAACAGGCTCGGCAATCGTCTCTTTATAAACTATGTTTCCTTCGTCAAAGCTCACATCTGCGCCAAAACGGTCAAATATCTGACGGTGGATAACATCAAGCTGGACTTCACCCATTACCTTTATGTGGATCTCACCCAGTCTTTCGTTCCAGCTTAGCGAAAGCCCCGGCTCTTCCTCTCCAAGCTTGCATACAAAGGAATAAAGCTCGGCTGTATTGCAATCCTTTGGGGGGATGATGCGGTATGTGAGAACAGGCTGAAGCATTGCCTCATATGAATGAGACTCGTTCCCCAGACCTTGACCGCCAAACGAGCGGTCAAGCCCAAGCACCGCACATATTTGCCCGGCAACAGCTCTGTCGGCAGAAGTGAATTTTGAGCCGGAATATATCCTTATCTGCTCAACCTTTTCTTCAGTTTCATCGGATGTTTTTATAATATCCTTTGTTTTAAGCACGCCTCCTGTTATCTTCATATGCGTGAGGCGATTGCCGCTCTCGTCTCTTGTGATCTTATAGACCCTTGCGCCAAAGCCTTCGGGATGATTTTTTTGAACCGTGTATTTCAGGAGAGCCTCTATCAGCCCGTCAACCCCGCCCAGCTTTAGTGCTGAGCCGAAAAAGCAGGGGAAGATCTTCCTCCCGGCTACCAGCTTTGCCGTGCTTTCGGTGAGCACGGTTTCTGTAAGCGTACCTGCAATAAAACGGTCGAGGAGCTCCTCATCGCACATGGATATCTCCTCCTCAAGCTTTTGTTTGTCTTCGGATGTAAAATCTATAAATCCACTGCCAAATCTATCCTGAAGAGCACGAAGGGTCACCTCTCTTATGGGAGAGGGAAGGTCTGTTTTGTTTATAAAAACAAAGGTTGGAATTTTGTAGCTTGAAAGCAGATGCCAAATTGTAGAGGTGTGCGCCTGTATTCCTTCGGGTGCGCTGATGACCATAATGGCATAATCAAGGACGGGCAGTGTCCTCTCTGCTTCACCCGAAAAATCCACATGGCCGGGGGTGTCAAGGAGAGTGATTTCGGTTTCACTGTTTATATTTAAAATGGCCTGTTTTGAAAATATGGTTATGCCTCGTTCTCTTTCCATAAGAGAGGTATCGAGAAAGGCGTTTTTGTGGTCGACACGACCGATTTTGCGTATGCTTCCGCATCTATAAAGCAGTGCCTCTGAAAGTGTGGTTTTTCCTGCATCAACGTGTGCAAGGATACCCATTGTCAGCCTTTTCATTTGCTCCCCTCCTTTTTTATCGTTTATCAAATATTTTAACATACATACCGCAAAAATTCAATAGGAAGCCGCATTTTAACTTGACAATCTATGGGAATAGGTGTATAATTCCATTTGAAAACTTTTTTGAGGGCGTAAAATTAACATCAGAGATTTTAAAAAGATCGGATTTATTTTATCATCATATAAGGAGAGAAATTTATTATGATACACTCGGTACTTGCTATAGGACAGTCAAACATGGCCGGAAGAGGCTTTATGAATTGTGAGGGGCTCATTGAGAATTCCAAGATACTTGTTTTGAGAAATGGCATTTTCAGACCCATGAGCCGCCCCGTAAATCCCGACAGACCTTTTTCAGGTGTCAGCCTGACAGAGAGCTTTGCCGATGAATATTCAAAGGATCATGGTGATGTTGAGGTTGGAATAATTCCCTGTGCTGACGGAGGCACCTGTCTTGATCAGTGGCAGGTGGGCAGCCTTCTTTATGACAATGCAGTAAACTGTGCAAAGCTTGCTATGAGGACATCGCATATCGTTGCGGTGCTTTGGCATCAGGGAGAAAGTGACTGCCATTCGCACCGCGCCCCTTTTTATGAAGAAAAATGCAGAAAGATCATGGAGAGCCTGAGAAAAGATCTTTCTCTTGGAGATGTTCCGCTTATTATGGGCGGTCTTGGTGACTATCTTGTAAATTATAAGGGAGGCACCCCCTGCGAACAGTTCTATAAGCAGATCAACGCCTCTATAGAGGCACTGTCAAAAAAGCTTCCAAAGTGTGCTTATGTAAGCGCTGAGGGGCTAACACCGAACTCCGACAATCTTCATTTCAACACCTCCTCACTTTATGAGTTTGGCAGAAGATATTATGCTGCTTTCAAGGAGCTTGAGGATAAGAACAGGGTGTTTGAAGAAAAGCCTGATGCCTCGAGCGCTGTGAGAACAGGCATGGAGCTGCTTTGAGAGGATCGGATATGGAGAGAGAAAAATTTGGTTCAAGGCTTGGTTTTATTCTTATAAGTGCAGGCTGTGCCATAGGTCTTGGAAATGTGTGGAGATTCCCATATATTGTGGGTAAATACGGCGGTGCCGCGTTTATTATCATTTACTTTTTGTTTTTGGTGATCTTTGGACTTCCCATTATGACAATGGAGTTTTCTGTTGGCAGAGCAAGCGGAAAAAGCATTGCAACCTCCTTCAGAGATATGGAGAAGAAGGGTACAAAGTGGCATATATTCGGCTATTTCGGCATGGCAGGCAACTATCTGCTGATGATGTTTTATACGACCATAACAGGCTGGATGTTCATATACTTTCTGAAGATGCTGCGGGGCGATTTTTCGGGACTTGGCACAGAGGCGGTTGTTGCCGAGTTTGAAAAAGTCACCTCAAATCCTGCTCTTGTGGTGGGCTTTATGGTATTTACCACCGTTTTAGGCTTTATCGTATGCTCCTTTGGCCTTAAAAAGGGTGTTGAAAAGATCAACAAGAGTATGATGCTGGCGCTCCTTGCCATTATAGGTGTTTTGGCAGTTCGTTCTTTAACCTTGCCGGGAGCTGCAGAGGGACTGAAGTATTATCTTGTGCCCGATTTTGGGCGCATGGCTGAAAGCGGACTTGGAGAGGCTATAACTGCCGCAATGGGACAGGCATTTTTCACTCTTTCCATAGGAATGGGTGCAATGGCTATTTTCGGCTCTTACATCAGCCGAGACAGGCGCCTTTTCGGAGAGGCACTTTCGATTTCTGTTCTTGATACTTTTGTGGCATTTATGGCAGGGCTTATAATCATTCCCGCCTGCTTTGCTTACAACATCAATGCGGGTGAAGGCCCCGGACTTATATTTATAACTTTGCCAACCGTCTTTAACAATATGGCAGGCGGAAGGATATGGGGTTCGTTTTTCTTCCTGTTTATGATATTTGCGGCGATGTCAACGGTCACTGCTGTTTTTGAAAATCTTGTTTCTTTTGGTATGGATCTGCGAGGCTGGAGCAGAAAAAAATCATGCCTTGTGAACTGCACTGCAATGATAATTCTTGCCCTTCCCTGTGCTCTTGGTTTCAATCTCCTTTCATTTATCACGCCTCTTGGTGCAGGCTCATCTATTCTTGATTTTGAAGACTTTATTATATCAAATAATATACTTCCGCTGGGTTCTCTAATCTACGTTTTGTTCTGCACCCTTGACAAGAGCGGCTGGGGCTGGAATAATTTTATGGAGGAAGTAAATGCGGGCAAAGGACTGAGATTTTCCGGCTGGATGAGATCCTACTGCAGGTATATTTTGCCTATAGCGCTGATAATTTTTTGGGCGCAGGGATATGTCACAAAGTTTTTTGGATAATTGTTGAAAATCATTGACAAAATGGTTTTTGTGTATTAAAATAATTTATGATATTTATATCGAGAAGGAGATTTGAAGATGAAACAGCTTGGACTTCAGCTTTATACAATTCGAAACCATTTGCAGAATGAAGAGGATTTTGCTTCTTCTATGAAGAAGATCGCCGATATGGGCTACAAGGATCTTCACACCGCAAAATGTGCTATTGATGAAAAGCGTTATATCGAGATTATAAAAGAAAACGGAATGAGCATTTGCGGTACTCACTATAAATATGACAGCATCGTAGACGATGTTGAGGGTACTATCAAGCATCACCGCCTCTGGGAGACCGACAATATCGGTATCGGCGCTATGCCCAACTTTGCACGTACAGAGCTTGAGGGTCTCAAAACATTTATAAACAAGTATAATGAAATGGCAAAGATATATGCCGCAGAGGGCTTTAAGCTTACATATCACAACCATGCCTTTGAGTTTCACAGAATTGACGGAACAAAGACCATAATGGACTATCTCTATGAAGAGCTTGACCCAGAAAACATCAGCTTTGTTCTTGACACCTGCTGGGTTCAGGCAGGCGGCGGAGATATTCGCCACTGGATAGAAAAGCTGAAGGGAAGAATAGACATTCTTCACCTTAAGGACTGCATGAGAGTTGTTTATCCCGAGGATAGACAGGGGCTCAATATGACAGAGGTCGGCAACGGCAATATCTGGATGGAGGGCGTTATCGAAACTGCCCGCAAGTGCGACGTTAAGTATTATGTTGTTGAGCAGGATGAAAACTGGATCGACGGCGATGAATTTGCAAGCGTCAAGGTGAGTGCAGACTACCTTAAAAAGTTTATCTGATAAAAAGAAAACAGCTGAGCGTTAGCTCAGCTGTTTTTGTTTATTATTTCATAGAAATTGCTTTTTTTGCCTTTTCTGCTATTGCCTTTGGAGTGAGCCCGTAGGCCTCAAGAAGTGCGGGAACCGTGCCGCTCCTTCCGAATGTGTCATTTATTCCAACGCGAACCACGGGAACGGGAGCTTCTTCACAAACAACCTCTGCCACTGCGCTTCCAAGACCGCCAATGATATTATGCTCCTCGGCAGTAACGATAGCGCCTGTCTCCTTTGCCGCTGCAAGAATAATTTCGCGGTCGATCGGCTTTATGGTGTGAATGTTGATCACTCTCGCGCTTATTCCCTCCTCTGAAAGCATTTCGGCAGCTTCCATAGCCATTGAAACGGTCAGACCGCTTGCAACAATTGTCACATCTTTGCCGTCAATAAGCTTGACACCCTTGCCAAGCTCAAATTTATAGTCAGCGCCAATGTTGAAAACGGGAGTTGCATATCTGCCAAAGCGCATATAAACAGGACCGTTAAAATTGATAGCCGCTTCAACAGCCACCCTTGCCTCAACTGCATCTGCGGGGTTGATAATGGTCATACCGGGGATAGTTCTCATAATAGCGATATCCTCAAGGCACTGGTGAGTGGCACCGTCTTCGCCAACTGTGATTCCGGCATGGGTAGCACCTATCTTAACGGGAAGATGAGGATAGCCCACAGAGTTTCTTACCTGCTCAAAGGCACGTCCTGCCGCAAACATTGCAAAGGAAGAGGCAAAAACGCATTTTCCGGTTGCCGCAATGCCTGCCGCAACGCTTATCATATTGCCCTCGGCAATTCCGCAGTCAAAAAATCTTTCGGGGAATTTCTTTTTAAATACACCGGTCTTTGTTGCCGCCGCAAGGTCAGCATCAAGAACGAGAAAATCATATTTGTCGCCGAGCTCTGCAAGAGCCTCGCCATAGGCCTCTCTTGTTGCCTTTTTTTCATAATTCATCATAGCCATTGCCTCCTTTTAAGCCTTCAGCTCAGCTACAGCGGCTTCATACTGCTCTGCATTTGGAGCGGCACCGTGCCAGCCAACATTATTTTCCATATAGGAAACGCCCTTGCCCTTGACAGACTTTGCAATAATGGCGGTGGGTTTGCCTTTACATTCCTTTGCGGCAGCAAAAGCAGCTTCTATCTCGTCAAAATCGTGAGCATCTATGTTTATAACATTATATCCAAAGGCCTCAAGCTTTTTATCAAAAGGAGTGGGATCCATAACCTCGGCAACGGGGCCGTCTATCTGAAGACCGTTCCAATCTATGATAACGCAAAGGTTGTCCAGCTTATAGTGGCAGGCAAACATAGACGCCTCCCAAACCTGACCCTCTTCGCTTTCGCCGTCTCCGACTATTGTATAAACGCGGTAATCCTTGCCGGAAACCTTTCCGGAGAGAGCCATTCCGCAGGCGGCGGAAATACCCAGACCAAGAGAGCCTGTGCTCATATCAACTCCGGGGGTATGCTTCATATCCGGGTGACCCTGCAAAAACGAATCTACCTTTCTGAGAGTTTTAAGAAGTGCCTTATCAAAAAAACCTTTTTCTGCAAGGGCTGCATAGAGAGCAGGTGCGCAGTGACCCTTAGAGAGTACAAAACGGTCACGATCCTCCCATTTAGGATTTTTGGGGTCAACATTCATTTCTTCAAAATAAAGGTATGCGAGCAGGTCTGCTATAGAAAGCGAGCCGCCCGGATGACCGGATTTTGCATTGAAAACCCCTTCGAGAGCACCGAGCCTTATGTTGCGGGCGATCTCGGAGAGCTGATTTTTTTTGGACTGTTCCATAGATCTTCATCCTCCTGACAAATTATATCCAAGCATAATCATTATATTACATATGGAACGTTTTGTCAATAGAGAAAGCGGTGGATAAACAAAAAAGAGGCTCCTTGTTTTGTGCAAGGAGCCCCTTTTTTTATGGACGCCAGATAGGAGACCAACCCTCGTCTGAAATGGTGTCATGGGTAACTTGGGGAGCTTGTGTTTCGGTGTTTGAAGAATCTGCTGCCTCGGATTCGGTTTCTTCGGGCGAGCCGGAGCTTAGCGGTATGAAAATACAGAGGAAGATCACCACGGCAAGAACTGCTGCCGCTGCAAATATCTGGATTTTTTTAAAGTTTTTATTTTTATTCTCACTCATATTTGCCACCTTAATGTTAAAGATAAATTTAATTTCTCTGAATATTTTAACATTTTCATTCCTCTGTGTCAAGAGCCAAAGCAAAACTGAGAAGAAAAAAGATGGGACAGGCCTATATTTTATTAAAAATATTGACAAACTAGGATATATGTGTTACAATATGAGAACCGTTCTCATTTTGGAGGTTTCAATGCAAACTTTAAAATATAACACTGCAGCTAGGGAGGCAATCGTAGCTTTTTTCAGCGAAAACCCCGACAGGCAGTATACCACAGAGCAGGTGTTTGAAAATATAACGAACGCCGAATGTCCCAAAGCCCCCGGAAAAAGCACGGTTTACCGTCTTATTTCAAAGCTTTGGCAGGAAGGATATTTGCGTCGCTTCAGAGACGGAAACGATTCAAACTATCTTTATCAGTATGCCTGTGGCGGTGGATGCGAGGGACATCTGCATATGAAGTGCACCGTTTGCGGTAAGGTCTATCATCTTGAATGTGAAAAAAGTGAGGATCTTATGGGACACGTGCTTTGCGAGCACGGATTTAAGATAAACGGCGGCCTATCTATGCTTTACGGCCAATGCAGTGACTGCAGTATAAAGGATTAAAGGATTTAAAATGCTTAAAAAAATTATTTTGATTTGCCTTTGTTCTGTTATTTTGTCTGCCCTTTTGGTTTCGTGCGGAGAGGGGAGCGCAAATGATAAGGACGAGGGGCTTAGTATAGTTACAACGGTCTTTCCGCAATATGATTTTTTAAAAAATATAACAGAAGGAACCTCGTCTAGGGTAAGTATGCTGCTTCCCTTTGGAAGTGAGCCCCATTCATATGAGCCTACCCCTTCTGATGTGATAGCTATTGCAGAGAGCGATATGTTCGTTTGGGTGGGTGGAGAATCCGAGGCTTGGGCTGATCGGCTGATAGCCGGTGCAGGCCCCCAAAAAACAAAACTTATTGCACTTATGGATATAGTTCCGCTTCTTGAAAATGAAAACGGACATGGGGGAGAACTGCACAGCGGCCACACGCACTCCGAGGAGGAGAAGCACGATCACCCCCACGACGAGCACGTTTGGACATCTCCGAAAAACGCTGTTATGATAGTGGAGCGGCTGGCAGAGGAGCTTTGCGCTCTTGATGAAGAAAATGCAGAAATATACCGCTCAAATGCAGATTCTTATATAAAAAGGCTGGTAGAGCTTGATGATGCCCTTGCCGCTCTTGCCGGAAAGGCAGAAAAAACCCTTATATTCGGAGACCGTTTTCCCTTTCTCTATCTGACAAAGGAATACGGATTTAAATATACCTCTCCCTTTAGCGGCTGTTCCTCGGATACAGAGGCTTCAATGGCGGAGATAGCAGACGTTATCGCAGTGGCAAAAAAAGAAAAGGCGGCAGTGGTCTTTTCGGTGGACTTTTCAAATGAAAAGCTGGCGAAAAACATTGCCGGGGAGGCGGGAGCAAAGGTTTTGCGCCTGTATTCCTGTCACACACTTGGCGGCGAGGATGTGAAAAATGGCGTGGGCTATATAGAGCTTATGCAAAAGAATCTAAACAGCCTTGAGGAGGCATTTAAGAATTGAAGGATAATCTAACTTTGCACCAGATCGAATGCAGAGGCATCAGCCTTTCCTATGACGGTCATACTGTTCTTGAAAATGTGAGTTTTTTTGTTGACAGCGGTGATTATCTTTGTATAGTGGGCGAAAATGGCTCAGGTAAAAGCACGCTGGCAAAGGCACTTCTTTCTCTGAAAAAGCCATATGAGGGAGAGATCCTTTTCGGTGACTCTCTTTCGAGAAGAGATATCGGATATCTTCCACAGCAAACAAATATTCAAAGAGATTTTCCCGCAACTGTGAGAGAGGTGGTTCTTTCCGGTTGCCTTTCGAGAGTCGGAACAGGTCTTTTTTACAGTGCGCAGGATAAAAAAAGAGCGGCACTTTGCATGGAAAAAATGGGCGTTCTCGATATAGAAAAAAGCTGCTACAGAGATCTTTCAGGAGGACAGCAGCAGAGAGTTCTTCTTGCAAGGGCTCTTTGTGCAGCGAATAAAATGCTGATACTTGATGAGCCGGTTACGGGTCTTGATCCCCTTGTTACAAAGGATATGTATGGCGTTGTGGAAAAGCTCAACAGAGAAGAGGGCATAACGGTGGTAATGGTTTCGCACGATGTCTCTTCGGCAGCAAAATATGCAACAAAGCTCCTTCATCTTGATAAGTCAATTAAGTTTTTTGGCACAAAGGAAGAATATCTCACCTCTACGTGTTTCAAAAGCTTTTCGGGAGGTGACACCGATGAGTGAAATGATATCAAAGCTTTCGCTTTATCTTTCCTATGATTTTGTGGTCAGTGCATTTATAGTTGGGGCACTTGTCTCCCTTTGCTGTGCACTTCTCGGTGTTTCGCTTGTACTGCGCAGGTGCAGTATGATAGGAGACGGGCTATCCCACGTTGCTTTTGGAGCACTGGCCCTTGCCGCTGTTATGGGTGCAGCTCCCCTTGCTTTTTCGTTGCCGGTGGTCATAGTTGCGGCAGTGCTTCTTCTCAGGGTCAGTGAAAACAGCCGTATTGGAGGAGATGCCGCCATTGCAATGATCTCCACCACCTCTCTCGCCATTGGCGTTTCGGCAATTTCTCTTGCCGGCGGAATGAACACCGATGTTTCCTCTTATATGTTCGGTTCTCTCAGCGCAATGGAAAAGGGGGATGTTGTTCTCTCTGTCATCATTTCGTTTTTCGTTATTTTGTTTTATGTTCTCTTTTCAAACAGAATATTTTCTGTCACCTTTGATGAGAGCTTTGCAAAGGCAACGGGGCTTTCCGTCGAGCTTTACAAAACAGCGATCGCTGTTGTAACGGCAATTACCATAGCGGTTGGCATGAGAGTTATAGGAGCAATGCTTATATCTGCCCTCATTATTTTTCCTGCGCTTACGGCAATGCGTCTTTTCGGTTCTTTTCGTGCCGTTACCATTTGCGCGGCAGTTGTCGCTGTGTCGTCGGCTTTTATTGGAATTTCAGCGTCCTGCCTTTTCTCGCTGCCAACGGGAGCGGCAATAGTTATAACAAACGCTTTTGCCTTTTTGCTCTTTACCCTTATCAGCTTGGTGAAAAGATTTATTTCAAAAGGGTGAAAATTATTTTTTGAGGGGTTTTGTATGAACAGATATGAAGATCATCCGTTATTTGGTGAGGGTGAGCTTAGAGCACAAATAAACCGAGTGGCGGCTGTGCATGATATATCCTGTCTTGGCAGATGTGCACTGACTGTGATAATTCCGGTGCTTTCGGCAATGGGTGTACAGACCGTTCCCCTGCCAACAGCACTTCTTTCTACCCACACGGGGGGCTTTAAGGATATGTTTTTTGCAGATCTTACCGGCCATATGGGGGAGATATCCGCCCATTGGAAGTCGATAGGTACAGATTTTGACGCTATATACAGCGGTTTTCTCGGCAGCTATGAGCAGATAGATATGCTGGCGAGATTTATAAAGGATTTTTCCCTGAAGAACGACGGAAAAAAAGCCTTTATCGCAGTTGACCCCGTTATGGGTGATGACGGCGAGCTTTATTCTACATATGATAATGAGCTGATGCTTGGCATGAGCCGACTTTGCTATGGGGCTGATCTGATAACCCCAAATCTGACAGAGGCCTGCTTTTTGCTTTCTGAAAAATATCCTGCTCACACCCCGAAAAAAGAAGAAGCAATGGAAATGGCAGGATATCTTTCAAAAAGACTTACAGAAGAATTTGGCTGCAAAAGAGCTGTTATCACAGGGATACCGGCAGTGGGCGACGATAGGAGCGGAATAATGATCAGCGCGGCGATAGAAGATACAGGCGAGCTTTGCTTTCACAGCGTTCCCCTGATGCCACGTTCATATCCGGGAACAGGTGATGTTTTTGCTTCGGTGCTCCTTGGTGAAATGCTTTTGCAAAAGGATTTCAAACGATCTGTTGCTTTTGCTTCTGATTTTGTTTGCCGTATAACAGAGCTCTCTCAGCACTACAGAACTCCTATAAGAGACGGACTTGTTATTGAACCGTATCTTTCTATGCTTATGGATAGATGATCATCTGCATATCATGCCCGAAAGCTTGTGCATAGTGCCAACGAGGGGCTTTGAATTTGCTATGATATCCTTTGCGATCTGAGAAAGATTTCGGGAAAGACCAAGGCGGAGCGCATTTTCTGCTTCTCTGAGACACCCTTCTTCTATCGGGAGTATATGTCTTATATAATCGCAGTTTATCCTTTCGGATATTTCTGCAGAGCGCATCTCATCAAGCATTCTCTGCTTTATAATAAAGTGTTGCTCCAGATATTCATTTAATACATCCGGGTCTGTATCGTTTTTGTATGGGCGCAGTGACCGTGCGTTTATAGCCTTTATGCGGGATCTGTGATCACGTATCACTTCTCTTGCGATATCCCTTGCCGGCGTGAAGCCCGAATAGACCAAAAGATCTTCTGATAGGGATATGGCGGCTCTGTGGCAGGCCTTTACATATGCTACAAAGCTTTCTCCGATGCTTTCGTTTCTTTGTAGTTTTTCTGTTTCGTATATAAGATCTTCTGTTGTGCAGTGGATCTGACGAAGATAGTCCTTTGCGGCACAGCATGCGTTATAATTCATAAAAACACCTCCTCGGTAGAGTATATGCTGTCCATGCGGTTTTCGACAAATTTCGGAGGAAAAATGAAAAAATTTTCGAATCACATTTTTGACCTTGATGGCACCGTTGCAGATTCTATGGGTCATTGGTCAAACACAATAAGCAGTATTGTTGAGGAAAGCGGAGTTCTGTATCCGCCGGGTCTCATTAAGATCATAACTCCCCTTGGGGATGCCGTAATTGATAAATATTTTTTATATTTTAACGAATTGGTTTAAAAAAGGATTAAGAGGACTAAATGATACTTGAAAACAATAGCTTCAGAATGGGTTTGAGAGACGGCCTGCCAATTTTTCTCGGATATCTTTCTGTTTCCTTTGCGTTTGGGCTGTTTGCTGTTGGCGCAGGACTTTCGATAATAGAGGCGCTGCTTATCTCAATGACAAATCTGACCTCGGCGGGTCAGCTTGCCGCAGTTCCGATAATATGCACAGGAGGCTCGTTTATCGAGCTTGCTGCCTCTCAGCTTGTGATAAATCTCAGATATTCTCTTATGTCTGTTTCTCTTTCTCAAAAGCTGGGAGACGGCATTAAGCTGAGACATCGCTTTCTCATAGCCTTTGGCAACACAGATGAGATATTTGCTGTTTCTGTTTCAAAGCCCACTCCACTTGGAAAGAAATATTTTTACGGTCTTATTCTTATGCCATATATAGGCTGGAGCGGCGGCACGCTTCTTGGCGCAATTGCGGGAAACATTCTGCCGGAAGCGGTGATATCGGCTCTTGGAATTGCCATATACGGAATGTTTATTGCAATAATCGTTCCCGAGGCTAAAAAGAAAAAATCAACCGCCATTTGCGTTCTTGCATCGGCAGCTCTTGGCTGTGCATTCAAATATATTCCCGTGCTCAGAAGCGTTTCGGCAGGCTTTGTTATAATAGTTTCGGCGGCATCAGTAAGCTTGCTCTTTGCGCTTGCGGCGCCCATTGAAGAAGAGCGAAAAAAACAGGAGGAGGTAGAGGTGAATGATTGAATTTACACAATTTTTGCCATATCTTATAGTTATGGCATCTGTTACATACCTTGTTCGAATGCTGCCTCTTGTGCTGGTGAGAAAAAAGTTTGAAAACCGTTTTATCAGATCGTTTTTATATTATGTGCCCTATGCGGTACTTGGAGTTATGACTGTTCCCGCTGTCTTTTATTCTGTGGGCAGTATTCCGGCAGCGGCTTTTGGGTTTGCTGTGGCCCTTGTAATGGCTTATTTTGAAAAAAGCCTCATTGCGGTTGCTTCATCCGCCACTGCAGCAGTGCTCCTGTTTGATGTTGCATCCAAGCTGATCTGATGTCCTATAAATATATTTGATTTAGAGATTATGATATGAAGAATAAGGACTATAGCTTTATTCAAGCCTTCCCCTATACAGAAGACATAAGACATGGGCATAGATAGATGTTGGTGTTCTACGTCACAACTACAGACTTTTGAAGGGAAGAATACAAAATGGAAGCGGTGGTTGCCTGGCGAAGCATTTGCACAAAGTTTGGCAGAGCGCGCCGGAACGATAGATTATGAATGTCTTTGCCTGATATCCGGCAGAGTTACAAGAGTTTATAAATAAGGAGGCATATTGCCTATGATCTTTTTAAGAAGATGTTTTATTATTTTAAGCACCTTTCTCCTGATTGTCGCCTGCTGTATTCTTTCCGGCTGCAGCGGCAGTGAGGCGGCTTTCGGCGGCAGTGAAAGTGAGTTTTCATTTTCAACTCTTGATGTGATCCCCTCGGTAGACACAAACCCGCTTTATAGCGACGAGGTTGTGATGCCAAGCGAATTTAAGATTTTAAGAGATGGCTCTGCTGTGGATTCCTTCTTTTCCTCTGCCGAGGAAACGGATATTATGAGCAAGACTGTATATGAACGCAATGCGCTTTTAGAGCAGCAATATGGTATAAGCATTGTTGAAGAAAGCCGTGATGATATTTTAGATCAGGCTCTGGTAGATGCTTTTTCGCAGGATGCAGAATATGATATGCTTCTCATAAGTGCGCCTTCGGCGTCATCTCTCGTCGTAAAGGGGGCGCTTGCCGATCTTGAGGCTCTTGCCGCATTTGATAAAAACCGTGCGGGCTATAACGTCAAAATCATGTCTGAGCTTTCGGTGGGCGGAAGAATGTTTTTTGCCGCGGGAGATGCAACACCATCCCTTGTTCGCAGCGCAAGTGCTATTGCGGTCAACCGCGAGCTTTTATCCAGAATAGAGGGGGAAGAAGATATATTTGAGCTTGCCGCGGCAGGGGATCTTACACACGAAATTATGCTGGAATATTCTGCGGTGCTGGCAGAACTTGATATGTCAGACAAGATCCTTTCGCCTTCGTCCTTTATAAAGGCAGAGGCTGATGATGCTATGGCTCTGTTCATTAGCGGTGGCGGTCGTTTTTTTGTTCGCAATTCGGTGACCGATGAGCTGTGCGCGGCGGATTTTGGCGGAGAAAACAAAAATGTTTTCAGCTCGGTGATGTCTCTTTTCGGAATAGTGGCTTCGGAAGACAATGAGGAAGATAATATAAGTTTTGCCGAATCTTCTCCCTTGTTTACAGTGTCAAATATCGGCAGTTTTGAAGCTATAGCGGGAGGGGATTCGCCCTATGCGCTTCTGCCTATGCCGAAAATGGTTCCGGGCAGAGAGGGGTATACCTCGTTTGTGGATGTAAAAAAAGTATCCTTTGCGGCACTTCCTTCCGGAGGCGATAACGAAAACGCAGTTCCGGTGATGAATCTGATCTTCGGTCATTCAGAGGGAATAAGCCTTGCACTTAAAGAAAAATGTGCTTCGGATACTATGTATGATATTATTAAAGATTCGGTTTCCTGTGATCTTCTGACATTTTTTGATTATGGAGATCTCAGAGGAATGATGCGCGACTTTGTAAAAGAGCGAAGCAGTGAAAAGGTATTTGAGCTTCGGGCCCTTGACAGAAGCACTGCGGCAATAGCGGCAGTTTCTATAATAACAAACAATTTTGGCAAATAAAACAGAGGGGATACTAAGAGGTGTATCCTTTTTGGCGAAGAAAGAAGAGTTTGAACATTGCTCAGGATATTGGGGTTGAGGCACTTATCCTTGACGGTCTTGATAAGGATGCAAAATACTCTTTTGAGGAGATCGACGGAATAGAAACGTAGGATTTTTCGGTTGGCGGTGACGCCCAAAACAACACTCCCATTGAGAAAACAAGAACGGGAGGGGCACTTATGCGCCTTGGGATTGATTTTGTTCTCCGCAGCGATATGGACAGTATAATTTACCGCCTCAGGAAGGTCCACTGAGCTTTTCTATCTTCTTTTCAAGAGCGGCAATGCGTTCCAGCAGTTCTGCGGTGTATATAAATAGCAGACCTGCCGAAACAGAGCCGAATCCTATGGCAGATCCTGCAAATATGCTCAGCAGACTGTCGCTTGCTGCGGCGGAGAAGATAAGGCAAAAGCCGCAAACGGCTCCAAGAAAAAATATGACTCCGCATATTCTGAAAAATTTTGACATATGTAACTCCTTAATTTAAAACGGGCTGAGCCAATCGCTTTATACAAAGCATTGGATCAGCCCGTTTATTTTTAGTTTTTATTTAGAAAGCAAAGCTCTGTCGCTCGCAAAAGCACTGCCGCTTGCCTTTGAAAAGGCCTCCAGCAGAGATTCAACGGTGAGATTTTTCTTTTCTTCACCGCTTATGTCAAGAATTATTTTGCCATCCCACATCATTATCAGCCTGTTACCGTAGTCGATAGCATTCTGCATATTGTGAGTTACCATGAGGGTCGTAAGCTGACTTTCTGAGACTATCTCATCGGTGAGAGTCAAAACCTTTTCGGCTGTTTTTGGGTCAAGTGCCGCAGTGTGCTCGTCAAGCAGGAGCATCTTTGGCTTTACCAGAGTTGACATAAGGAGCGTCAGTGCCTGTCTCTGTCCACCGGAAAGCAGACCGGCTTTAACGCTCATTCGGTTTTCAAGGCCCAGTCCCAGACGGGCAAGCTGTTCGCGGTAGACAGCTTTCTCTTTTGAGGTTATGCTCCAGGCAAGACCGTGCTTTTTGCCTCTTCTATAGGCAAGAGAAAGGTTTTCCTGAATTTCCATATCGGGTGCTGTCCCAAGCATAGGGTCCTGAAAAACTCTTCCAAAATATTTGGCTCTTTTGTGCTCGGGCAGATGTGTGATGTTTTCACCGTCAAGGGTGATAGTTCCGGCATCCAGCTCAAAAACACCTGTAAGAGCGTTCATAAGTGTGGATTTTCCTGCGCCGTTTCCGCCGATAACGGTAACGAAATCACCGGGCTTCATATGCAGAGAAAGGTCGGAGAGAGCTATTTTTTCATTGACTGTGTCCGGATTGAAAATTTTTGTTATCTTATCAATTATCAGCATTGCCTTGCTCCTCCTTAACAGTGGACTTCTTTGATAAACCCTTCTTTTTTGTGAAATACTTTTTCTTCCAATAGGGAGTTGCAAGGAATATAGCAACCACGATAGCAGAAAGCATCTTGAGCAGGTCGGAATCAAGACCGAGGAAGATAACCGTTTGGTAAACAAAATAATAGATTATTCCGCCCAGCACCACGCCCGCCAATCGAACTGCGAAGTTTTTGGATATTCTCGTGGAAATGGCATCACCGATGATTATAGCGGCAAGACCCACAACTATGGCTCCCTGGCCCATTTTGATATCGGCAAAACCCTGATACTGAGCAAGCAGTGCGCCGGAAAGCGCAACAACTCCGTTTGAAAGAACAAGACCGAAGATCTTTGCAATATTTGTGTTTATTCCCTGAGCGCGGCTCATTGCGGGATTGTTGCCGGTTGAGCGCAGAGTTGTTCCAAACTCTGTTCCAAAGAACCAATAGAGAATGGCTATAAACACAACCGTGATTATGCCGAGGATCAAAAGATTTCTTGACGAGCTGAAAAGAGAGGATATCCAAACGGGGAAGGTTCTTCCCGAAACGCCCAGATTTGCCTTACCCATGATCTTGAGGTTGATAGACCATAAAATAAGCTGGGTGAGGATACCCGAAAGAATTGCAGGTATGCCCATAAATGTGCAGAATATGCCTGTTATAAGACCGGACAGCGCACCTGCAACAAAAGCTACAAACAAGCACACAGGCACGGGCACCCCTGCCATAATGAGCACTGCAAAAACGGCACCGCCTGTGCAGATAGATCCGTCAACTGTAAGATCGGCAATATCAAGAATTCTATAGGTAATATAAACGCCTATAGCCATTATACCCCATATAATACCAAGCGAAGCGGCGCCGGGGAGTGCGCCGAGCCAGTTTAAAAGAGATGAAAGCATTATGAATTCCGATAGAGCGGACGAGAAAAAATCACATCCGCTCTAATGTCCTTTTCGATTTTATATTATCCCTCGATAGCCTTGTAGCCCTTAGCTTCAAGAGCAGCAATGTCCATGCCGAGAGCCTCGCATCTTGCCTTGTTGTACATCTTTTCGGGAGAAGCAGCAAATTCAACAGCCATTTCTTCTACCTTAGCTTCACCCTTAAGAATCTTAACAGCCATTTCTCCGGTCTTTCTTCCCAGATCCTCATAGCTGATAGAGAGAGTCGCAACGCCGCATCCGGAGCAAAGTCCTGCTTCGCCCGTAATAGCGGGTGTATTGCCTATAGCACCGAGAATAGCCTCTGTGCAGTTAGCTGCAGTGTTGTCGGTGGGTATGTAGATAACGTCAGAGCTGGAGGAAGCCTTTTCTGCAACTGCAACTACATCGTTGGAGTCGGAGAACTTGTAAACTGTGCAGGTCTTTCCTGCATCCTCAAGGATAGGAGTGATAACGTCTATCTGATACTGAGAGTTAGGCTCTGCAGAGCAGTAGAAGAGTCCAACATTCTGTGCGTCGGGATAAAGCTCAAGAAGCATAGCAGCCTGCTCTGCAATAGGAGCCAGGTCACTTGTGCCGGAAACATTCTTTCCGATAACGCCGCCGGAGGTTGTGTATGCTTCTCTGTCAAGGTTGAGAGCTGTGGGGTAATCTGTAACAGATGTTCCGAGAATCGGAATAGTGGTTGTTCCGTTATAAGCAGCCTGGAGAGCGGCTGTTGCGTTTGCCATAATGAGATCCACCTTCTTTTCAACAAAGTTGGTGATAGATGTTGTGCAAACATTGTTGTCGCCCTGAGCATTTACAAAATCAAATGTAACATTTTCTTCGCCAAATGCTTCAACAAGAACTGCCTTGAAGCCCTCTGTAGCCGCATCGAGCGCAGGGTGAGGAGCCAGCTGAAGAATACCGATGTTATATTTGCCGTCGTCTTTTTCTCCGCAAGAGAAGAGCGCAAGGCAAGAGAACATCATAATTGCCGCCATAACGAGTGAAAGAATCTTTTTTGTGTTTTTCATGATTTTTTCTCCTTAAGATATATTACGACCGGATTTTCCGGAGACGTACTGCTTTTTGCGATACGAAAACAAAAACGCCTCTGTATCGTCAAGATACAGAGGCGATATAAACCGCGTTACCACTCTGCTTTATCTGCGCCTTGCGGCGAAGACCTCTATGGGCACACTATCATGTGTCCTGCCATATGACGGCGGCTTACCGTCGCAGCCTACACTCGTTTGACTTTTCGCAGTTTTCGCTATCATCGCTGTTCCCGCCAACTTTGCCGTTCCCGCCGACTTTGCCGTTCCCGCCAACTTTGCCGTTCCCACCAACTTTGCCGTTCTCGCTGTCTCTGCCTCAGCCCACCCGATTTCGGTGCGCAGCTCCCGAAATGTATTTCGGCTTCATACTTGCCGCTGTCTCGCACCTGCCGACAGCTCTCTTGAGGCTTTCAAAAGCTTACTCCTTTTCGATCATTGCCTTTAAAACTTTAGCACAGTAAAGTGCTATGGTGGTATTATACCACCGAGGAGGCACTTTGTCAAGAGTTTTTTTGTTTTTTTTGAAAAAGATTGTTTTTTGCATTATTTTACCGAATATTCTGTTATCGTCAATAGAGCTTTTCCTTCCTCCTTTATTTCAAGAGGCAGACCGTCGCGGCCCAGAAGAACCGAATAACGTTCTCCCCCGTTTCCCGTGAGTTCTGCTCTTGTGTTTTCACCCTCAAGCCCAAAGGACACGGGCACAGCCTCTAAGGAAAAAAGCTTTGCAAAGCCTGCTATGTGGGAATAAACACTGCCGGAAAAGTCAATTCCGTCAAGACTGATATGGGTGTTACCGTTTTCGTATACGGCTACAATGTTTTTCATTGAGTTGGGGGCAATGAAAACAACGGTGGTGTTGCCTCCCTCTCCTCTTTTTCCGCTTACTTTTGCTTCAAAGACAAAGCCTGAATGTTCTCCTTTCACCTCGGCCACAAAATCATTTTCCTGATATGAAAGGCAGTTTTCATCAGTAATTCCTTTTGAGCAGGAGAAAAAACAGAACAGACACAGCATTATTAAAAACAGAAATTTTTTCAAAGCAGATATCTCCTAAAATTTTCTTCATTTTATTTATATTCATTATTGTGCTTTTTAATGACGTGCAAAATATATTGTCAAAAAATGCTGATTGGCATAGAATATTAAAGAAGGACGGTGAAAGCCGTTCTAACAAACAAAAGGAGAAAGCTCATGGCAGAAAATAAAATATGCTCACAGTCCCAAAGGGATGTTGTTTGCATCGAGGCAAATCGAGTTCTTGATTCATGCCGCGATCGCGACTGCTTTGAGGAAGTTGGAGTTTATCTGACAGATTTTGGCAGAGAAATTATAGAACATACGGGGAATGTGCGAGTTAAGTGCGCCGAGATAGCATGGACCTGCATCACAGTTGATCCCGTTCAGTTCAACCGCGGATTTTACACCGTTAATATCAGATTTTTCCTGAGTCTCAAGTTTGAAGCTTGCGTTGGCGGACGTAATCAGGAATTTGAGGGAGTTACTGCCCTTGATAAAAAGGTGGTTCTCTTTGGCGGAGAATGTGGCAGCGGAACATTCCACAGCGGCAGCTGTGACAATCCTTGTGACCCGGAACCGACTTCACATGACACAAATTCGCCAAAAGCAAGTGTGGATGTGGCAAGCCCTGTGGTGCTCTCGGCACACATAGCAGAGGTAAGAGATTCTTCCTGCTGCTGCAACCTGTGCTGTTGTGCAGATGAGATACCTCAGCGCGCCTGCAGAAATCTGGGCGCACCTCTTAGCCGCGATTTTGGGGAAAGGGTGCTGGTTGTCAGCATAGGAATCTTTTCGGTTGTGCGTCTTACACGCCCGGGTCAGTTCCTTGTGAGTGCTTCGGAATATTCTGTGCCGGATAAGGAATGCAGCTGCGGCGAGGATAAGGATCCCTGCTGCCTCTTCCGTTCTATGGATTTTCCCAGCGAAGAGTTTTCCTGCGCGGCATATGCTCCGCGCCTGACTTCCTCGGCAGACGGCAGATGCGGCTGCAGAGGAGATAGAAACTTCTGAGCAAAATGTTAAAAAGGTGTACGGAGAAATCTGTGCACCTTTTTTGATGTTTTTCCAAAGTTGAACAAAAAGCAGCGGAAAAATTATAAGAAAACAGCATATACAAGTGTTTTTGTTGTGTTGTTGAACAAAAAAACCGTCACAAAACTGTCACATTTAACGAAAGTATCTTTTTTTGTAATGATGTCATAATTTGTTAATAATCATGTGCTATAATATATCAACCCAAAACATCCACTATGGAGCAAAAAGGAGAAAATTATGGCAAAAAGAATTATTTCTATGCTTCTCGTTGTTATGATGCTTCTCACTGCTGTGATGTTCGCATCCTGCGGAAAGAAGACAGGCAACGACAAGACCGGTGTTGCAGATCAAACAGGAAACGGTAAGCTTGATACTCTTGATGAGTTTATGGCCTCTTATAATCCTGAAGAGACTGCAGAATCTTATGTAGAACCTCTTGATAAGACATATGATTTTGAGGGACACGAGTTTACATTCCTTAACTCTGATTCCGTCTATTATATGTACGTTTACCTTGATCCCGATATGACAGGTGACGTTCTTGACGACTGCTGCTTTGAGAGAAACCTTCTTGCAGAAGATAAGTTCAACATCACTATCACCGAGGAAATACGGGGCTTTTCCGATCTTGCGGCATATGCAAAGACAATGATCTATGCAGACGAGGATATTTACGATGTTATGTATATCCCGGCTAGAGCGCTGACTCCCCTTATTTCCGAAAAGCTTTTCTATGACCTGCTCGAAATTGAAGAGCTCAACATAGACAGAGTTTGGTGGGACCAGCCTCTTATCACACGTAACAAGATCGAAGACAGACTTTTCTATGCAACAAGTGACCTTCATCTTATGGCATTTGAGGGCATTTGGTGTATGTACTTCAACGAGGATATAATGGAGGACTGTGGTCTTGATATGCCCTTCGATCTTGCACTTGACGGCAAGTGGACATTTGACAAGATGAAGGAATACTGCTCTGCAGCAGCTAACCTCAACGGTGATTCCACATATGTATTTGATGTAAACGGCAAGGCAAGATACGGTCTTGTTAACTTTGGTAACGCTTTTCATATGTCATACGGTATGGGTGCAGAATATGCTTCCCGCGATGCTAACGGCAGGTATCAGTTCACAGCAGACACAGATCCTCATTTCTCAGCTGTTTGGAATTCTCTTATCGACTTCTACGGTCCCGATAACGGTCTCCAGCTCACAGCTTCTGACACCGACCTTGCGGCAGACGGTTACTTCACAGTATTTGAATCTAACCGTGCTCTCTTCCTCCATGCAGAGCTGAAGGGTGCAACAATGCTCCGTGAGTGGGAAGGAAACTTCGGTCTGCTTCCTCAGCCTAAGTTTGATGAAAAGCAGGAATCTTACAACTCAGACATCTACACCAACTGTCTCTCCTTCTGTATTCCCAAGACAAATATGAACACAGAGAGAACAGGTATCATTGTTGACTATCTTACATACGAGTCATACAGAAGCCTTCTTCCCAGATACTACGACATTCACGTTGCTCTGAAGTCTCTTGAGAGGCAGGAGTCTATCGACGTGCTTGCACACGTCCGTGGCACACGTGGATGTGAAGTTGCAGTTCCTTACGGTTGGGCATACGATCTTAACGTCAAGCTCTCCGAACTTTGTCTGAAGAACGAAAAGGCTATAGCTTCCACACTTGAGTCATACAAAGATCAGGTTAAGGCTAACATCCAGAAGACCTACGAGGAATACCCTGCAATTAAGATCAACGAATAATAGCTTTGCTTAAAGCATTTAAGCCGGCGTCGTTTGACGCCGGCGATCTTGTTATTCCCGGCAGCTTTTTACCGCTAGAAACGCTCTTGAATCATTCAAGGTTAATTTTATCAGCCGAATTGCAGAAAAAGAAAGAACCTATAATATCACGGCTGCAGATAATACATGGACCGTTATAGGAGAAAAAACCATATACCAAATAAACTCTTTATAAGGATATTGAAGAGATATATAATGACGATTCTCGCTTTATAGTTGGTAAAGGGGCGAACAAAGTAACAACAGCATCTGCAACAATAGAGCATTTCTATAAGGGAACAGGCAAATATCCTGCTCTTCTCGGAAACGATCTTGGTTGGCTTCGTGCATCACATTCGATAATTATTGTTAGATTGAGAAATGAATCGGGCATAATATTTCCTTATTTTACAAAAAATTTCTCGTATTTTCATTGAAAAAAACAGACGAATATGTTATACTAAAGTAACCAAAAAAATTTAAGAAAGGAAACTTGCTTATGAAATCGTTTGTAAAATCAATAAAATCTTTGGTTTTATGCTTAATTTTTGCTATCATTCTTTGTGTTGCCGCTATGGCTACAGAGGGTGAAACGGTTTATCCTTCTGAGGGATATGTTTACAATTCCACAGGAGAGGAGACCAACATTAAATGGACAGTGACAGAGGAGGACGGGCAAAATGTCTGCCGCTTTGTGATAGACGCCTCTGCCACAGACAAGGTGCAGGCAACTGTTGTAACGGCCTATACATCCGAGGGCAAGGCCATAGGTTACAGCAGTTCAAAAAAGGTGCCTTGGTATTATGGCGGTAAGATAAATAAGATGATCTTTGGTGAAGGCATTACAGGCGTTGATAAGGGTGTATACATGGTTATATCCTCGATAAAAACGGTTGAGGTGTCAAAGGATTTTACAAAGCTCGGAAATGCTTCCTTTGAGTGCAACGCTTCATTCAACTGCTTTATGGTAACGGGCACAGAATATGTTCCGGGACTATGTGACCTTACTAATATTACAAGTCTTGGCAGTTATTGCTTTGACGGTGGTAAGTTTACAAGCATTATCTTTGGCGAAAAGATAACCGAAGTTCCCACAGAGTGCTTCAAGGGCAACAAGCTGAGCGAGGTTGTTTTCCCCGCGAACATTAAAAGCGTTGCGGGCAAAGCTTTTATTAATAACGCTTCTCTTAAAAAGATAACTGTTCATAATCCCGAAATGAAGATTGAAACAACTGCATTTGACAAATGCCCTCAGTTTTTCACTATAGTTGGACACAAGGGCTCAACTGCCGAGGCATTCGCAGTGGCGGGAGGCTATGAGTTTGTTGATATAACAACAGGAGAGGTTGTTGTTAAAGGGACGAGAGTGATTGAAAGAGACCCCAATGAGATAATGGCTCAGTACCCCAGAGAGCAGGCGGATGCTTCGGGACTGCTTGAGGGTATGTATAATAACAAAAAGATTACTGATACATACTGGGCATATTTTAAGGATTCAAAGACCATGGTGTTTATAAGCAACGCCACCGGATATAACGAAACAGGAAACCAGAACACAGGTTCAAATGATCCCCAGAGATATTCCGAATATAAGTTTGAGGTTGAGCACGTTATAGTTGGCCCCGGCATAAATAAGATAACGGGCAGGGCATTTGAGGGCTTTTCTGCGCTGAAGACACTTCAGTATAGCGGCAGTCTTCAAAAGATTGATCAATATGCCTTTCACAACTGCACGTCACTGAATACAATATATAGGCTTGGCAGGGACGGAGAAGCGGGAGTTGCCGATATCTCTATAATCAGCCAGTATAGTGCGGGTATTCTTAAAAACACCGCAATTGAAACTGTAATGATCAATGCAAAGACTACGGCAGATAATATAAATCCTATCGCTTTTCTTGGCTGTAAGAATGTTGTGGCAACGGTTAATGATGCAATGAAGTTCTTTGCTGAGGAAAACTTCTTGAACCTCATAAACATTGAAAATCCCGAAGAAAAATACGAGCACTATAAGTACATTAACCCTGAGTCTGTTGCCTGCGGAGCCAAAGCAATTGCTTCCTTTGACGAAGCGACCGGAACTCTTACCATTCTTGGCGAGGGTGCACTTAACGATATCGTAAACTACTATGGCGGCGGATCAAAGAAACAGCCTTGGTTTAAATACAGAAAAGACATTAAGAAGCTTATTATTGGCCCTAAAATAACATATATAGGAAAATATGCGTTCTGTCAGTGTGTAAATCTGCAGGAGGTAGAGCTTTCCGCTTCAACTATTGAGATCGGTTCCGGTGCATTTGAAAAATGCTATAACATCAGATCTATATATGTAACAGGAAACGAGCCGGTCCTCGGTACATTTGACCTGAGAACGGTTCCGGTGCTTGATTCTTGGACTTTTGCATATAACTATTTTGTTGTAAATGCTATTATAAACGAAAGTGTTCCCGAGATAGGCGCATCTGTTTTTGAAGATTGCATGAATCTTGAGACCGTTTACGGAACCCCCGGCTCCGTAGCCGAGACCTATGCTCAGGAGAAAGGAATTGCCTTTAAGGATGCTTCTGCCGAAACACCTGTGGCTAAGCTTGCTTCTCCTCCCGAGATGAACCAGGATGAAAAGGAAAAGGCAGAGCGAGACCAGAACATTGAAGGCACTGAGCCTGTTGAAACAGTGCCTGAAGAAACCGATCCTCCAAAATATAATATCGTAATCGACAATCCACCCGAGGGATATGAGCAGAACACTGTTCCTGCAGGCACAGGTGCACCCGTGACGGGTGATGCCCCCTCAGCGGTAACACCTTCAACCGGAACACCTTCGGTTGAAGAGCCTTCATCCAACAATGCTTTGATATTTATTATTGCAGGTGTGGCGGCGGCTGTTGTAGCAGCGGCTGTGGCTGTTGTTGTGATTATTAAAAAGAGAAAGGTGCAGAAATAATGAAAAAAATAATAACACTTATGCTTCTTGCCTTGCTTGTTTTTGCTGTTTTCTCCTGCGATGCCCCCGGAGATGCCTCCGGAGATACCGACGCAACGGTTAATGGCGATCAAGGTTTGACGACGAGTACAGATGAGCATGGCAGACAGGTACTGCACGCAACGTATATTGAAAACATTGCTGAATATAAGATAGTCCGTGCTGACGGCGCATCACAGGAAATAAGAGATCTTGCGGTTGCGGTATGCAAAGAAATAAACAGCTTTACCGGTGCTGACATTAAAGTAGGATCCGATTTCAATCCGGCAGTTGACTATGAGATACTTCTGGGAGACACTCGCAGAACAGAAAGCCAGGAGGCTTGTGCAGATCTTGGCTATAACGATTATCGTATAAAGATGGTTGGAAATAAAATAGTTATTGCTGCGGGCAGCGACAAGGCTCTTGCTGTTGCTGCACAAGAGTTCATTGACAATTTTATGTTTGACCAAATGGTCGTCGTTCCAAACGGAGCCGGACTTTTCTACAGACCCGATTATAAGTTTGATAAGATCAGCATTGGGGGCAAGGATATTTCCGAATATAAGGTGTATTCTACCAATGAAGATGCTTCAAATCTTTTTTCCACCAAGGTGCTTGATAAATACAGCGGTCAGCTTGTAGAGACTGCTAAGAATATGAGTGAAAAAGGTCCATATATCGTTCTTGAACCTACAAGTATGGATTATGTTTCATACAGTGCAGAGCTCCGTGACGGAAATCTTTATGTTTCCGGCTCTTACAAATCCTGTGTGGATTTTCTTGACTACTATGTTAAAAAGCAGGAAAAGAATGTTGATATAAACGGAAAGATAGAGGGTAAGCTTGATACCCCTACCATTTATACAAAGGCTCAGCTTATGGAAGTGCTGAAGACTGTTTATAATGAGGATACCGTTATCATAGGCGAGCAGACTAATACAAACTCTTATCCTTCGGATGTTCTTGAACGTTTTTACAATGCCACCGGCAAATATCCCGGTCTTATCGGTTTAGACGTTGCCGGATACGGTCTTAAACTGACTTCAGGTAAGTGCACTGATGAAAGAAAGAGCCAGGTTTTCTGTGAGCTTGTTGAATTTGCAGAGATGGGCGGTATAGTTCAGTTACATAGCCATATGGTTATGCCAAAGGAAACATGGGATCCCGAAAATGAGATATTCCGCAGTGTGCTCGGCAAGGATGAAGCTATCTGGCAGGAACTTATTACAGAGGGAACAGCTCTGAATGAAAACTTTAAAAAGGCTATGAGCATAGAGGCAGAATTCGTAAAATATTTCCATGATATAGGTGTTCCTGTGCTTTGGAGACCCTTCCACGAGATGAATGCAAACTGGTTCTGGTGGGGTGTAAGCCAGGAGGCCAAAACTATTGATGCATCCTGCTTTACAAATATGTGGAAATATATGTACGAGTATTATAACAGTATGGGCATTGACAGTCTTGTTTGGGTATATTCTCCTAACGTTGCAAACGGTTGGATAGATGTTATGTATACTTATCCTGGGGATGAATATGCTGATATTGTTGGCCTTGACTGGTACACCGAGGGCGGATATGAGATCGACGGCTCCGGCAATAGCTATGCGAAACTGATGAACACTGAAAAGGTCACCAATATCTGTGAGTTCGGTCTACACGGAGATATGCAAAAGGACAAGAAAGAAGAACAGTTGGAGTCCTTCAATTGTCTTGATTTTGAAAATATGATAAAGCAAATGTTCTCAGACGGTTATAAGCTGGGATATCTTCTCACTTGGACCGCACAGGACTCTATGGACTGGTGGGGCTATGGAAAAGAGGCCATGGCCAGCGGCACATTTATCGACAGAGATACACTTCCTTCATATTTTGAGAAGGTAAGCAACAAATAAAAGCTTTTCGCAGCTCTGCCCCGAGCCGAGCGGCGTTCTTTTAAGAAAAGGAAAACCGTAGATTTTTCTCAAAAACGCTCCAAATTT
>JAZNCT010000036.1:0-33133 GCA_045587665.1 Eubacteriales bacterium | reverse complement strand
AATAACAGCTTTCCGCCGCCCTGCCCCGAGCAGAGCAGCGTTCTTTTAAGAAAAGGAAAACCGTTGATTTTTCTCAAAAACGCTCCAAATTTATGCAAACTGCTTGACGCAGAGATTGCTATGTGGTAAAATATTCTTATCAATATTGCTCGGTATGGGCAAAAGAAAACGGAGACACAAAATGAGAACAAAAGAACAAATTATGAAGGTGCTTGAAAACGCTTATGAGGACAGCCGCTATATGCTTCTTGGCGAGCAGCTTATTGGTCCTGCCGATCTGCCAAATGATATGTTTGGTCGCTTTGGAGAGGCAACAGGCGGCAGAATGCCGGCAATTCTGGGCATAGATCTTGCCTGCTACGGCCTTGACCTTATGAATTTGGAAGTAGGCGGTGATAGATGGAATCTTATCCTCGATCAGATCACCGATTTTGCCAAAAAGGGCGGAATAGTTACGGCATCCTCCCACTGGGCAAATCCTACATATAAGCCCGAATACGGCCCAACCTGCCGCGGTATGTTCGGTGACGGCACATCGAAATATTGGGATGAGCTTCTTACCGAAGGTACTGAGATAAACAAGATATGGAAAGACGAGCTTATCGTTGACGGCAAGTTTTTAAAGGAGCTTTCTGACAGAGGTATTACAATTCTCTGGAGACCTCTTCACGAATCAAACGGAAGCTGGTTTTGGTTTACGGCAAAATCGGGAGGTGAGTGGATGGATGCAGAATATCTGCGTCGCCTCTGGAGATATCTATATGATCTCTATATGAACGAGATGGGTATCGACAATCTCATCTGGGTATATGGCCCCAATATTGCAAACGAAAATGGCGGCGGAATAAAGAGCGCAATGTACTATTACCCCGGCGACGAATATGTTGATATGCTTGGCATCGACTGGTATACAGGCGGCGATTTTAACCGCATTATTACCAGCCATTCCTATGACAAGATCATGAGCCGAGGCAAGCCCTGCGCAATGACCGAGTTCGGTCCTTCCGATGCAATCGCTTTCCGTGGGGATCATGCGGCGCAGGAAAAGGCATTTAACGCAGTTGATATGCTCAATGTTTTCAAGAATATTACAAAGCGCGGCCTTAAAATTGCTTATGTTCTTACATGGCATGAGAACTACGGCGCTATTCACTCTCTCGGTAAGGGAAAAGAAGCTCTTGATGACGGCTTCTTCTATGATCTTGAAAGGCTAAACACTCTTTACTAATAATCAATGGAGGATAAAAATTATGTATACAAGACAGCAGATTCTTGACGTAATGTCAAGGGTGTATGATGACAGCAGAATGGTGCTGTTTGGCGAGCAGTGCGGTACAAGTGGCAAGCCTGCAAATGTTATTTCAAATTATGCGGATAAAAGCGGCGGACATAAGCCGGCTATTCTCGGCATAGATCTTGCCTGCTATGGCATAAAGCTTCCTCAGATAGGCGTGGGCAGCGAAGAATGGAAGGAATATATCGACCAGCTTACAGAGTATGCTGAAGAGGGCGGTATCATCACAGCTTCTTCACATCTTGCAAACCCGATGTGGCACGAAGAATACGGTGCGCTGTGCCGCGGAATATTCGGTGGGCCTGAGGCTTGGGAAGAAATGCTTACAGAAGGTACCGAGCTGAACCGCATCGTAAAAGAAGAGCTTATTATAGACGGAAAATTTCTCAAGGAGCTTGACGACAAGGGTATTCCGGTGCTGTGGAGACCTCTTCATGAAGCAAACGGCGGTTGGTTTTGGTTCGGTGCCCGTTCGCACAGCGAAATGGACTGGATAGACCCAGAATATCTGCGCAGATTCTGGAGATATATCTATAATCTCTATGTAAACGAAATGGGTATGAAGAATCTGATATGGGTATATGGCCCAAATGTTTCTCAAAACACAGAAAACGGAACAAGGAATGTTTTGTATTATTACCCCGGTGATGAATATGTTGACATAGTTGGTGTTGACTGGTATACATCAAAAAAGAATGAGCTGAATTATCCCGGACATTCCTATGACAGGCTAATGAGCACGGGCAAGATAGCGGCTATTACCGAGTTTGGCCCCAGCGGCGCTCTTAGAGTACCGCGCGGATTATCCTCTTCAGAACAAGAGAAGATGTTCAGTTCGGTGGATGCGGTTGATGTTATTAAATCTTTTGTAAAAAGGGGTTTGAAGATTGCATACGTACTCACGTGGGCTGGCGGCTGCGGTGCATTTTATTTTCTCGGCAAAGCTAAGGAGGCTCTTGATGACCCCTTCTGCATCGACCTTGAAAGACTGAAAAAGCTTTACAAATAAAATAAAAAGACCTGATACTCGGTATCAGGTCTTTTTATTTTATTCGTAGTCAACAACGTCAACCCAAGATAGCAGGAACTGTCTCTCGTGCTCATTGCCCTTTACCGACTGAGAAGCGGCAACGATAGGCATCCATTTTTGGATATACTGCTTTGCAGTGTTGCTCTTGAGGCTGAAAAGATCCAGATATTTCTTTGCACTTTCCATATCGTTTGCAAGCCAGAAGAGCAGATATGTTCTTGCTGCATCGGCAGAGGCGTTGCCCTGAGTTGCGTGGGCCCAGTCGAGGATATAGGGTGTTCCGTCATTTGCTATAATTATGTTGGTGGGGTTGAAATCACCGTGGCAGAGCTTTTTGTGTTTTAGCATACCTTCAAGGCGGGTATGAAGCTCATATTTTGTTGTGGGATCAAGATTGGCCATGTCGATCTTTCCGCTCATTTTGTCCTTCAGCTTTGTGAGGCGGTGGCTGGTCTTGGAATGAACATGGAGCTGGAGATCAACAAAAAGCTCTAGATATTCATCCATCTTTTCCGGCTCTTCTTCCATAAGGGCGGCAAGAGTTTTACCCTCAATAAAATCGGAAACTATTGCCCATTTGCCTTCTACCATGGTAACAGCTTTTATTTTGTTGATATTAAGACCCGTTTCTTCTATTCTTGCTTGATTGAGAGCCTCGTTTAGTACATCTGCTTTGGAAAATTCTTCGTTAAAAACCTTAATGCAGTCATTTTCGTACCTGTAAAGCTTTTTTTCCTTGCTCTCGGCAATGAGAATCATATTTTCAAGTTTCATATCCATATTATCTCCTTATGTGCTCTTTTTTGTGGTTTTAAGCTTGGGGAGCTCTTTTTCTTCAAAGGTGTTTCCATAATAAGCGTTAAGATACATTGCTTTTATCTCGCTCATCAAAGGATAGCGTGGGTTTGCTCCGGTACACTGATCGTCAAAGGCCTGTTCTGTCATTTCATCTAAGTGCGCAAGGAAATCTGCCTCATTTTCAACATAGTCGCTGATTTTTGCCTTGATGCCAACCTTTGTTTTCAGTTCATCTATAGCTTTTATAAGGTTTTCGACCTTTTGAACATCATTTTTGCCGCCAAGTCCGAGATAATCGGAAACCTCAGCATAGCGAGCCATAGTGTGAGGGTGGCTGTACTGAGAGAAGGTACCCATTTTTGCGGGAGCTTCTGCGCAGTTGAAGCGAATGACTTCGTTTATCATCAGTGCGTTTGCAACGCCATGGGGAAGATGATAGAAGGCACCAAGCTTGTGAGCCATAGAGTGACATACTCCAAGGAAAGCATTTGCAAAAGCCATTCCTGCCATAGTTGCGGCGTTTGCCATTTTTTCGCGTGCGATCATGTCTGTTTGACCGTTTTCATATGCTTTTGGAAGATATTCAAAAATAGTTTTAAGAGATTTAAGTGCAAGACCGTCGGTGTAGTCGGTTGCAAGCATAGAGGCATAAGCTTCGAGAGCGTGAGTTACAGCGTCGATACCCGAAGCGGCTGTGAGTGATCTTGGTGCAGACATATGGAAATCGGTGTCGATGATTGCCATATCGGGGAGAAGTTCATAGTCGGCAAGAGGATACTTAACTCCTGTTTGCTCGTCGGTAATAACTGCAAAGGGAGTGACCTCGCTTCCTGTTCCCGCAGAGGTGGGAATGGCGATAAAATAAGCCTTTTCGCCCATTTTTGGGAATGTGTAAACCCTCTTGCGGATATCCATAAAGCGCATTGCCATATCCATAAAATCAGCTTCGGGATGCTCATACATCACCCACATGATCTTTGCCGCATCCATTGCGCTTCCGCCTCCGAGAGCAATGATAACATCGGGTTCAAATGCTCTCATCTGAAGAGCACCTGCCTTTGCACATGCGAGAGTCGGGTCGGGGGCAACGTCAAAGAAGCAGGTGTGAGAGATTCCCATTTGCTTCAGCTTGTCGGTTATGGGCTTAACAAAGCCGTTTTGATAGAGGAATGTATCGGTTACGATAAATGCCTTTTTCTTGCCCATAACTGTTTTAAGTTCATCAAGAGCAACGGGCAGACATCCCTTTTTAATATAGATCTTTTCGGGGGCTCTGAACCAAAGCATATTTTCTCTCCTCTCTGCAACGGTTTTGATGTTTATAAGGTGCTTGACACCAACGTTTTCCGAAACGCTGTTTCCGCCCCAAGAACCACAGCCAAGGGTAAGTGAAGGTGCAAGACGGAAGTTGTATATATCACCGATTCCTCCCTGAGCTGCAGGGGTATTTACAAGGATTCGGCAGGTCTTCATTCTGTCGCAGAAACGCTCTAGCTTATCTTTTTCGGTGATCTCATTAAGGTATATTGACGAAGTGTGGCCGTAGCCGCCGTCGGCAATGAGTCTTTCAGCCTTGTCAAAGGCCTCGTCAATGCTCTTTGCCTTGTACATCGCAAGCACAGGCGAAAGCTTTTCGTGTGCAAACTCTTCAGAAAGCTCAACACTTTCAACCTCACCGATAAGTATTTTTGTTCCCTCGGGAACATCAACACCCGCAAGAGAAGCAATGGTCACAGGTCTTTGACCAACGATCTTTGCATTTAGAGCACCGTTGATGATAATGGTGCGGCGGACCTTCTCTGTTTCTTCGGCGTCAAGAAAATAACAGCCTCTTGCGGCAAATTCATTTTTTACCTTATTATATATACTTTCGAGAACGATAACGGACTGTTCCGAAGCACATATCATGCCATTATCAAAGGTTTTAGAGTGAATTATCGAGTTTACGGCAAGAGTTATATCTGAACTTTCGTCGATTATCGCAGGGGTATTTCCCGCTCCAACACCAAGAGCGGGCTTACCGCTTGAATATGCCGCTTTTACCATTCCGGGACCGCCTGTTGCAAGAATGATGTCCGATTCTTTCATAACAAGGTTTGTCATCTCGAGAGAAGGCACGTCGATCCAGCTGATGATCCCCTTTGGCGCACCGGCCTTTACTGCAGCATCGAGAATGATCTTTGCCGCTGCAATGGTGGATTTTTTTGCTCTTGGATGTGGGCCTATAATAATGCCGTTTCTGGTTTTGAGGGCCAAAAGACATTTAAAGATTGCAGTGGAGGTTGGATTTGTGGTGGGGATAACAGCAGCAATAAGTCCAATAGGCTCTGCTATCTTTTTTATTCCCATTGATTTGTCTTCTTCTATAATGCCGCAGGTTTTTGTGTCTCTGTATGCGTTATATATATATTCTGAAGCATAATGATTTTTGTTGACCTTGTCTTCAACTATTCCCATTCCTGTTTCTTCAAAAGCCAGCTTTGCAAGAGATATTCGCTCTTTGTTTGCCGCAGTTGCCGCAGCAAGAAATATTTTGTCTACCTGCTCCTGTGAAAAGTCTGCGAATTTCTGCTGAGCGGCTCTGACATTTGATATAGCGTCCTCCAGAGTTTCCACACTGTCAACTATCATTCTTGTTTCTGCCATGTTTTCCTCCTGTATATGCAAAAAGTATATTGCTTTTCCGAAAAGTATGTGAATATTTTAACACAATGTTTTGCAATTCGCAATAATCAATCTTGCATAACGATATATCAAAAATGATATATCATGGAACGAAAACAAAAGTGTATTGGTATAAAATTCACATGCAGATCGCCAAATAATATTTCGATATATTTCGTCAATTTTGTATTTTCTATTGAAATAAGCATAATAATGTGTTATAATGTTAAATGTTTTAATGGCAAAAAGCAGCAGAGGAGAAGGGTCATGAAAATCGGGTTTGATAATGATAAATATCTGAAATTGCAATCTGAACACATCCGAGAGAGAATTGCCGAATTCGGAGGCAAACTCTACCTTGAATTTGGAGGCAAGCTGTTTGACGACTTCCACGCATCAAGGGTCTTGCCCGGCTTTAAGCCCGACAGTAAGCTCCAGATGTTACTGCAGCTAAAGGACCGCGCAGAGGTGGTTATCACTATCAACGCCTGCGATATCGAAAAGAGTAAGGTCCGCGGAGATCTTGGAATAACATATGATCTTGATGTTTTGCGCCTTATGGATGCCTTTAAAGAGGTTGGGCTTTATGTTGGCAGTGTTGTTCTCACAAGGTTTGAGTCCCAGAGTGCGGCGGTTGCCTTTAAAGACAGGCTTGAAAGGCAGGGTATAAAAGTTTACCGCCACTACACTATCGAGGGCTATCCCTCGGATATTGAGAAGATCGTAAGCGAAAACGGGTTTGGTAAAAACGAATATATTGAAACCACAAGAGAGCTTGTAATCGTAACGGCACCGGGCCCCGGAAGTGGAAAAATGGCTACCTGCCTCTCTCAGCTTTATCATGAAAACAAGAGGGGCATAAAAGCAGGATATGCAAAGTTTGAAACATTTCCTATCTGGAATCTGCCACTGAAGCATCCTGTCAATATTGCTTATGAGGCGGCAACAGCAGATCTTAGTGACGTAAATATGATAGATCCCTTTCATCTTGAAGCTTACGGAGAAACGGCCGTAAACTATAACCGTGATGTTGAGATATTTCCTGTGCTGAGCTCAATGCTTGAGCAGATACTTGGCAGATCGCCCTACAGATCTCCAACAGACATGGGCGTGAATATGGCAGGAAACTGCATAGTTGACGATGAAGTGGCAAGAAAAGCCTCAAGCGCCGAGGTTATAAGACGCTATTACACAGCTCTTTGCGACAAGGTACGCGGCAAGGTTGGCGATGATCTGATATACAAAATGGAGCTTATGTTAAAGCAGGCAGGTCTATCGGCAGATGACCGCCCGGTTATCCGTGCAGCTCTTGCAAAGGCAGAGGCAACAGGCGCGCCTGCCGCTTCTATGGAGCTTCCTGACGGTACTATCGTTACAGGAAAAACATCTCCTTTGCTTGGCGCTTCATCGGCCCTTATGCTCAATGCTCTAAAGCACCTTGCGGGCATCCCCGACGAGCTTACGCTGATCTCGCATACGATAATAGAGCCAATATCAAGGCTTAAGATCGGGCATCTCGGAAACCGCAATCCACGTCTTCACATCGACGAGCTGCTTATCGCACTTTCTATCTGTGCCGTCACATCTTCCGAGGCTCAGCTCGCAATGGAGCAGCTTGACAAGCTTCGCGGCTGTGATGCACATTCAACCGTTATACTTGCAGAGGATGATGTGGTAACATTTAAAAAGCTGGGCGTAAACCTTACCTGTGAGCCTCGCTATCAGAAAAAAAGGCTTTATCACAAATAAGCCGATCTACAAAGCAATCCATTAAATAACATAAATAATTTGGAGGTAAGTTATGGCAAAGAAAAGTACATTTTGGAGCGATTTCAAAGAATTTATTGCAAGGGGAAACATCCTTGACATGGCTGTGGGCGTTGTTGTTGGCGGTGCTTTTAAGGACATTGTAAATGCACTTGTAAACAACATAATAATGCCCATTATCGGAATTCTGACAGGCGGCAAGAGCGTTGAAGAGCTTAAGTGGATCCTTAAGGCCGGCACACCTGATGAAACCGGCGCAATTGTGGGCGAAATTGCTGTTCAGTATGGTATCTTTTTCCAGAGGATCATTGATTTCCTTATTATTGCGTTCTGCATATTTGTTGTTCTGCGCGTAATGATCAAGCTGAAAACTCTCACGGAAAAGAAGGAAGCGCCTGCAGAAGAGCCTGCACCGGCAGAACCTGTTGAAACAACAGACGATATTCTTAAGGATATCAGAGAACTGCTGAAAAAATAAGCCTGTGGCAGGAGAGAGCCAAGACCCAAATTTGTCGAAAGCTCTTGACAAATCATGAGAGATATAGTATAATTTAGAAAGCAGACAGAAGTGCCGCAGAAATCTTTTTTCTGCGGCACTTACCGTTTTTAAGGAGAATTATGATGAGCAAGGTTACAGAAAGCTTTGGAGCAATGGTTTTCAATGAAACCGTGATGCGCGAAAAATTGCCGAGGGAGATATATAAAAAGATGCAGGCTACTATGAGAAATGGCAAGCGTCTTGATATCGAGACGGCAAATGTTATTGCAAATGCAATGAAGGATTGGGCAATTGAGCGTGGGGCGACTCATTTTACCCATTGGTTCCAGCCAATGACCGGGGTTACCGCAGAAAAGCACGATAGCTTTATTGCGCCTGCAGCAGACGGAAAGATAATAATGGAATTTACCGGCAAAGAGCTGGTCAGCGGCGAATCTGATGCCTCGTCTTTTCCTTCGGGAGGTCTGAGGGCTACATTTGAGGCAAGAGGATATACCGCTTGGGATCCTACCTCCTTTGCTTTTATCAAGGATAACACTCTTTATATACCAACGGCATTTTGCTCATTTGGAGGAGAAGCTCTTGACGGCAAAACTCCTTTGCTTCGTTCAATGGAGGCGCTTAACAGAGAGACGCTGAGAGTTTTGCGCCTTTTCGGAAATGAGAGCGTCACTGCAGTTAAGACAACTGTTGGCGCAGAGCAGGAGTATTTCCTGATTGACGCTGATGCTTTTGAGCATCGCCCTGACCTTATATATACAGGCAGAACGCTTTTTGGGGCAAAGGCTCCCAAGGGGCAGGAGCTTGATGATCACTATTTTGGCATAATCAAGCCCAGAGTTAAGGAATTTATGGCAGAGCTTGACGAAGAGCTGTGGAAGGTTGGCGTGCCTGCAAAAACAGAGCACAATGAGGGGGCACCCTGCCAGCACGAGCTTGCGCCGATATTTGCAACAACAAATATTGCAACCGATCACAATCAGCTTACAATGGAGCTGATGCAGAGAATAGCTAAAAAGCACGGCATGGTTTGCCTGCTTCACGAAAAGCCCTTTAAGGGCATTGCAGGAAGCGGCAAACATAACAACTGGTCGATCTCCACCGATACAGGGGCAAATCTGCTGGAGCCGGGAGATACGCCTTTTGAAAACGCTCAGTTCCTGTTGTTCCTGACGGCAGTTATAAAGGCTGTTGACGATTATCAGGAGTTGCTCCGCATTTCGGTTGCTTCGGCAGGAAACGATCACAGACTTGGAGCTGCAGAGGCTCCTCCGGCTGTTGTTTCTATGTTCCTTGGCGATGAGATAACCGCCGTTCTTGAGGCAATTGAAAAAGAGTGCAGTGTGGGCGCAAAGGATAAGGAAATGATGAAGATAGGCGTTCACGTTCTTCCTAAATTTCCAAAGGCATCTTCAGATAGAAACCGCACTTCTCCTTTTGCTTTTACAGGAAACAAATTTGAATTCAGAATGCTTGGTTCTTCAGCTTCAATAGCTGATGCCAATATAGTGCTCAACACAGCTGTTGCACAGGTGCTGAGAACCTTTGCCGATGAGCTTGAGGGCGCGATAGATTTCAGCTCTGCGCTTCACGACCTTATTCGCAGAACAGTTATCGAGCACAAGAGAATACTCTTTAATGGCAACGGTTATGATGGAGCATGGATATCCGAGGCTGAAAAGCGCGGTCTTGCAAATCTGAAGACAACGCCGGATGCTCTTGCCCATTATCTTGATGAAAAGAATATAAAGCTGTTTGCCGAAAACAGAGTGTTCAGTGAATCCGAGCTGCGTGCCAGATATGAGATCCACCTTGAAAGATATGCAAAGGTGCTGAATATAGAAGCGCGCACAATGGTTGATATGACGAGGGGAGCTATACTCCCGGCGGCGGCAAGATATATAAAGGAGCTTTCTGAAGCAGCACTTGCTGCAAGGAGCTTTATAGGGGATGCGGATCTCTCCTTTGAAAAGGAGACTGTGGCAAGGCTTACAGAGCTTTCCTCAAAGGCGTTTGTCCTTGTAAATATGCTTGAGGGAGCAAATGGAGAGGCTAAGAAGCTTGCCTGCTCAAAGGACAGAGCAGAGGCATATCGAGACAGCGTTCTGCCGATAATGGAGGAGCTGCGCATCTGTGTTGACGAGATAGAGACTCTTGTTCCTACCGATATTTGGCCTTATCCGGGATATGGAAAACTGCTTTTCGGGGTTAAATAAGTCTAAAATAATAAAACAAGCTTGATCACAATGATCAAGCTTGTTTTTTGCTTTTAAAAAGGAGAGGGAGCGTTTTGCGGTGGTGTGCCGAATCCACCAAAGCCTCCGGGCTTGCCGGGGCCAAATGGACTGCCGTGACCTGTGTGACCACCGGAGCTTCCATATATAAGTGTGCTCAGGGTAAATTCGGTTGTAACCTCTCCGCACTTATAGATATATTTTTTGTCAAGCTCAAGCTCGGCACAGCTTATAACAACACTTTGGCAGTTTTTTGTTGGGGTAAAGGAGATCAGCTCCTTGCCGTTATCATCTGTAAGCAGGATAGGCTCTGTTCCTTTGCAGCTCATAAGTATAGAACCCTGTGTAGATGAAGAATCGAAGTTTTGTGCCATTCCGGATATACCTGCGGCAACAAAGATCCCGCCGCTAATGCTTGCTCCAAGCTGATAGTCGAGAGCACCGTTGCCTGACTTTGAGGGACCGTTTATATATGTCCTTCCGCCTTTCACCGTGATATTTCCGTTAGAATCTATGCCGTCGCCTTCGGCATCTATTCTTAAAATGCCGCCTTCAATATTTATATAGCTGTTGTTTTGGCTTTTGCCAAAGGCATCCTTTCTGCCGGGGGCAAATGGGCCGCCAAAGCCGCTCTCGTCTGCGCCTCCTGCGGCATTGAGCCCGTCATCGCTTGATTTTATATCTATCTCTCCGCCAAGGATATCTATGCTTTCACCTTCAATTCCCTCATAAGAGCCGATTACCGTTATTTTGCCGCCACTGATTTTTACGTTCAAGTCTGCGTGAAGCGCATCGTCTGACGCAAGGATATTAAATGAACCGTCGTTAAGAGAGATGTTTCCATTTGAGTGAAGGGCATCCTCGGCAGAATCTATATTGAAGCTTCCGTCCTTTATTTTCATATCCGATGAGCACTGCAAACCGTCCCCCTCGGCTGATATTTCAAAGTTTCCGCTTTCAATATATAGATATCCAAGGGAGGCATCTTCATCGTTTTCGGCATGAATGGCATCCTTGCCGCCCTTTATATCAAACGAAGAGGCGGTTATGCGAACACTGTCCTTTCCTTCGATGCCGTGGAACGCCGCCGAGATATCATAGCTTCCCCCCGTAAACACAAGATCGTCCTTGGAGGATATGCCGTTTCCCTTTTCACATTCTATTTTGAGCTTTCCTCCGCCGCCAAAAGTCAGATCCTCTTTTGAAAATATTGCAGCATCAACGTTGCTTCCGTCGGCCTCAGCAAATTCGCCTTGGCTCTTTATGATATTTTCACGTCCTCCGTTTTCTGCAAGGGTGATAAATACCTTGTCTGCCTGTTTTATATGGACAGCGGCAGTTCCGATGACAGAGATATCGACACCATTAAATATCAAACGGACCTTTGCCGATTTGTCGGCATCAATGATAAGCGATGCACCGTTCAGCTTTCCGCTGACAAGATATTCGCCCTCCTCACTTACCGTTATATCCTCACTGCCAGAAAGGATAAGCTCTTTGGCATTTTTAAAATAGGATTCGTCTTTCAGATCGTTTTTGGTAAACATATCAGTTTCGTCAGGCATAGCACTCTGAACTCTGTCGGTGTGATCTTCCGTATCTTTAGGAACATTTGGTGTTGTGATATCGGGATTTTGAATGTTTGGCATAAGCTCTGCTTTGGAAGTATCGGGGCCTGAGCTGTTTTCCTCATTTGTGCTGCTTTTTATACAGGAAGTGTTTCCAAAAGTTAAAATTATAACCAGCATAAAAATGCCGAGTTTTTTATAGATATTCATATATCCTCCAAGGAGAGTTTTTTATTATTATAAAGCAAAAAAGTGATATATAAGTAAAGAAAATGTGAAAAAATCAGGAATAATCCAAAGAAGGCTTCCTCCCTTACCGTCACTTAGAAGGAAGTGGACGAAAAAAGCAAAAAACTATTGACAAAGCGGTTTTTGTGTGTTATACTACACTAAACCGATGAGAAAGAATAGTAGCAGTATTCAGTCTTTTAAAGAGAGCCGCAGTGGGTGTGAGTGCGGTAAAGGCGGCACTGTGAATGGGCTTTTGAGGGCGGATCGAAGGTGGAGCTTTTTCTGCCGTGTAGACTCCGACGGGGGCTTCCGTTATAAGAGCGTGCATATGCTTGTATGCAAGAAAAGTGGAGCTTTTTGCTCTATTCGGGTGGCACCGCGGATATTGATCGTTCGTCCCGTGTATCGTAGGATACCCGGGCTTTTTATTTGGAGGATAGAATATGAATCTGGACAGACGATGGCGTCCCTTGCCGGGCTTTGATTGTAATTTATCTTAAATAATTTCGGAGGATACAGAAATGAATTTTAACGGAGTAAATTTTGTTACATATTTTAATAACTATCCCGACAAGGACGGCTATTTTGGAAAATACGGCGGGGTTTATGTTGACGAAAAGCTAAAGGCAGCAATGGCAGAGATAACAGAGGCATATTATTCTATCTGCCAATCGAGAAAGTTTATTGCCGAGCTTCGCAGAATAAGAAAGGAATTCCAGGGCAGACCTACCCCGGTAACTCATCTTGAAAGACTTTCGGATGCCCTTGGCGGCAAGGTGCAGCTCTATGCAAAGAGAGAGGATCTTAACCATTCCGGCGCACACAAGCTCAATCACTGCATGGGTGAGTCTCTTCTTGCAAAATATATGGGCAAAAAGAAGGTCATTGCAGAAACGGGCGCCGGTCAGCACGGCGTTGCACTTGCAACTGCTGCGGCATATTTTGGTCTTGAATGTGATATCTATATGGGATCTGTTGATATAAAGAAGCAGGCTCCAAATGTTGCAAGAATGAAGATCCTCGGAGCAAATGTTGTTGAGGTAACTCACGGTCTTAAAACTCTTAAGGAGGCTGTTGATGCGGCGTTTGACGCATATAGCAAGGAATATAAGGATTCGATATATTGCATAGGTTCTGTTCTGGGCCCTCATCCATTCCCAATGATGGTTCGCGATTTTCAGAGCGTTGTTGGCATTGAGGCAAGAGAGCAGTTTATAGATATGACGGGTCATCTCCCCTCGGCCATAGTTGCCTGCGTTGGCGGCGGCTCAAATGCGGCAGGACTTTTTGCGGGATTCCTTAACGACCCTGTTGACATCTACGGTATAGAGCCTCTTGGCAGAGGGCCGAAGCTTGGTGACCACGCGGCAAGCCTTAAATACGGAACCGAGGGTATAATGCACGGCTTTAACAGCATTATGCTGAAGGATGAAAACGGCGAGCCTGCACCCGTTTATTCTGTTGCAAGCGGTCTTGATTATCCTTCATCCGGCCCTGAGCACGCATTTCTCCAGGATATTGGCAGAGTCAAATATGATGTTATCGACGATGAAGAGACTATTGACGCATTCTTCCGCCTTGCTCGACTTGAAGGTATAATCCCCGCTATCGAAAGCTCCCATGCCGTTGCATACGGAATGAAGCTGGCAAAAACAATGGAGCACGGCTCAATTCTCATCAACCTCTCGGGCAGAGGAGATAAGGATATGGATTTTGTTATCGAAAACTACGGCATAAGATGAAATAAATTGATATGCACCCCAAAAGCTTGACGCTTTTGGGGTGCACTTAATTTACTATGCCTATTCTATTATTTAACTATGTCGAGGAAGTTCAGAATAGCCAGAACTATGCCGGCAAAGTTATAAAGCTCAACAAGGGCACCAACTATACCGACTATCCAGTTGATTACCGGAATTTTTGAGGCAACCCAGAGAACAACTCCTGCCACAATGCCGATAACGAGATAGATGATGATAGATATCACCAGCTTTTTAACATCCTTAATTCCAAATGAATAGGGAAAAAGCTTCTTTAAAGAATCCATAATATTACCTCCTTTGAATGATGTTATGATTTTATCATAAAAAGTATGAAAAATCAACCTGTTATAAAAAAAACAATATTTTTTTACAAAAAAAGCTATTATTCTTGACATATTTCCAGAAAAATGATAAAATCTTGCTGTGGAAAAGCGGTTTTTGATATTGAGATAAAAAATAAAAACTTTGATATGGAGAGGGCATAAAAGGGTGATTGGATGAAGGTTTTGGATTATATAAGGAGCAATATTACATATCTTGACGGGGGAATGGGCACTATGCTCCAGGCATCGGGTCTCCCTGCAGGGGAGCTTCCCGAGCGGCTGAATATCAGCAGTCCCGAGCTTATCAGAGATATACATAGGGCATATTTTGATGCCGGTAGCAACATTGTTTGCGCAAACACCTTTGGGGCAAATCCGCTGAAATTTTCGGCGGATGAACTGGAAAAGATTATTTCGTCGGCTGTGCAAAATGTTCGGCTTGCCAGCGAGAGCAGTGCTTCAGATGCAGAAAAATTTGCGGCACTTGATATCGGCCCTCTTGGAAAGCTTTTAAAGCCCTATGGAGATCTGGATTTTGAAGAGGCTGTGCAGGCTTTTTCCACAGTGGTCCGTCTTGGCGCAAAGCATGGAGTAGATCTGATATTTATTGAAACCATGAATGACAGCTATGAGACAAAGGCCGCTCTTCTTGCGGCAAAGGAAAGCTGTTCGCTTCCGGTTTTCGTTTCAAATGCTTACGGTGAGGACGGAAAGCTGATGACGGGTGCTTCGCCTGAGGCAATGATAGCTATGCTTGAGGGTATGGGCGCAGATGCTATCGGAGTCAACTGCTCTTTTGGCCCCGATAAGCTTGAGGCTACAGTGCGCAAATATATTGAGAGAGCCTCGGTTCCTGTGCTATTAAAGCCCAACGCAGGCCTTCCTCGCTCCGAGGGCGGCAGGACCGTATATGATATAACCCCCAATGATTTTGCCGAAAAGGTGGCGGAACTTGTCAGAGACGGAGTTTCTCTTGCAGGCGGATGCTGCGGCACAACACCTGAACATATAAAGGCAGTGGTCCAAAAGACAAAGGAAATGAAGTATCACAATATAGGTAAAAAAGATATATGCTGTGTTTCTTCATATACTCACGCAGTGGATTTCGGTGCTGCCCCCATACTTATTGGTGAGCGCATAAACCCAACCGGCAAAAAGAGATTTAAGCAGGCTCTTTTGGAAAATGATATAGGATATATTCTTGAAGAAGGCTTTGGTCAAAAGGAGAGGGGAGTTCACATTCTTGATGTAAATGTTGGTCTTCCCGAAATATGCGAAAGCGAAATGCTGTCCACCGCGGTGAGTTCTATTCAGTCGGTTATAGATCTGCCCTTGCAGATAGATACAGCAGACCCACGGGCTATGGAAAAGGCACTTCGCATATATAACGGAAAGGCTATGATAAACTCTGTAAGCGGCAAAGAGGAGAGTATGCGAGAGGTATTTCCCATAGCAAAAAAATATGGAGGAGCCGTGGTTGCTCTGACTCTTGATGATGACGGTATACCCAAGAGTGCAGAGGGCAGATATGCCATTGCCGAAAGGATAGCCTCGGTTGCGGCAGAATATGGGATAGAAAAAAAGGATCTTATATTTGATCCTCTTGCTATGGCTGTCAGCGCGGATCCCCTGGCGGCAGAAGTTACGCTCAAAACAGTAGCATTGCTTCATGAAAATGGATTCAGGACATCACTCGGAATATCTAATGTCTCCTTTGGGCTTCCAAAGAGAGATGCTGTAAACAGCGTGTTCTTTGCCACTGCACTTGACAGGGGTCTTAGTGCGGCGATAATGAATCCTTATTCGAATGAAATGATGAAGGTATACTATGCCTATAAAGCCTTGCACGGTCTTGATGAAAACTTTTCGGATTATATTGATTTTTCAGAAAAATATGAGATGACCGTCTCCTCTTCTGCCCCTGCTGTAAAAAGTGAAAAAGAGGCAGAGACGCTGAAAGAGGCTGTTATAAAAGGACTTGCTGACAAGGCAAAGGAGATCACCGTGGCTATGCTTACAGAGCGAGAGCCGCTCAGCATAGTTGAAAAGGAGATAATACCCGCCCTTGATACTGTTGGGAAAGGCTATGAAGAAAAAAGAGTATACCTTCCACAGCTTCTTATGAGTGCCGAAGCGGCTAAAGCTGCCTTTGAAAAAATAAAGAGCAGCGTAAAAACGGATAGCGTAGAGCAAAAGGCCGGCAGGGGCAGGATAGTTATTGCAACGGTGCATGGAGATATCCATGATATCGGAAAGAATATAGTAAAGCTGCTGCTGGAGAACTATGGCTTTGATGTTATAGATCTTGGCAAGGATGTGCCACCCGAAAAGATAGTCGAGGCAGCTCTTGAGAGCGGTGCACCCATAGTTGGTCTAAGCGCACTTATGACCACCACCGTTCCTGCTATGGAAAAAACGATAAAGCTTCTGAGAGAACGTGCTCCTGGCGTAAAGACAGTTGTTGGCGGAGCAGTGCTCACAAAGGAATATGCAGAGATGATAGGTGCTGATTTTTATGCAAAGGACGCGATGGCAACTGTGAGATTTGCAGAAAACAACATATAAAAACACAAGAGAACAGTTTGCTTTGAAACTGTTCTCTTGTGTTTTTATATGTTCCCCGCCGAGCCGTGTAAAGAGGAATTTGAAAACCCTGCGTGTGCAAGGTGGTGTTCTCTCTGTGATTTTTACTGCTTCCAACGTCCACATTCGTGCCGAGACAAGTCAATCGATGCACGGTGTGGGAGGCCTGCAATCCATCATAGAAGTTTATCCGAACTCCAATTTCAAATTGTGGGTCTCAATTGCCCCAATATCACGCACTAAGCAGGCTAATGCCTTGGCTTTATTATGCGTCGTAATCTACTTCGCCAAAGAAAGCGTCGTCAAAAAAGTCAGCAACCTTGTCAAACTCCTCGTCGTCTTCGATAGATGTGAGAATTTCTTCGCCCTCGTCATCAAGAGAAACCTCAAGAATATCATATTCAATCATCTGATCGCCGCCCTTTTTGTCAGAGGAGACGTCAACGGGAGTGATAGCCTTATACTGCTTGCCCTCAAACTCAAAAGAAGCAAGAAGCTCAACCTCAAATTCGTTGCCCTCCTCATCTGTGAGAGTATATGTTTCGGGAAGCTCTTCAGCCATTTCTTCAAATTTCTTATTATCTGCCATTTTAATAAAACCTCCATAGCTCGTTATATCTATATTGTATTATAAATCCGCCAAAAAGTCAACTGTTTTTTATCAGAAAAAAAGCCAAAGTTAAACTCCCCCAAGGCTTTGGGGAGAAAAATCCAGCACTGCCGACAAAATATAGTTGCTAACGAACATACCTTTTGTTGTAAAAGAATATTTTCCGTCCGATTTTTTTACAAAACCGCCGTCAATATATTCATCCAGATATCTGCCGAATTTTTCATAAAAATCAACGCCGTATATTTCCCTGAAGCGTGCGCAGTCAACTCCTGCGTCCAGCCTCATTCTCAGCATAACATATTCATTCATACTCTCGGCTCTGTCAATAAAGCGGCTCTCTTCTGTTATAGATATGCCTGCTTCGAGAATTTCAAGACCGTTTATATATGTTTCTGCATTTCTGATAGTGGAATATCGCTCTCCGCAAAAATACGAATGTGCCGATGCGCCAATACCGATATATTCATCACAGTTCCAGTATTTCATATTGTGCCTTGAATATTTTCCGTCTCTGGCAAAATTGCTCATTTCATAGCGGCAGTAGCCCTCTGACATAAGATATTCAACGGCACCCGTATACATATCATATTCTGTGTCCTCATCCGGCAGTGCAAGGGTGTCCTTCATTATAAAGAAAGGTGTTCCTTCTTCTATTTTCAGGCAATAGAGCGAAATGTGGTCGGGGGCAAGCTCAGCGGTGTCCTCAAGAGTTCTTTTGAGCGAAGAAAGCGTCTGTCCCGGCAGACCGTACATAATATCAACGCTTATGTTGTCAAAGCCCACGTCTCTTGCTGTTTCATAGCTTTCCCTGAAATCCTCAAAGCTATGTATCCTGCCAAGAGTTTTCAGTTCAGCTCTGTTTGTGCTTTGCATACCAAAGCTCAGTCGGTTTATCCCCAGCTTGCGAAGCCCCTTCAGATATTGGCGATCTACAGTGCCGGGGTTTGCCTCAACGGTTATTTCGGCATCTTTTTCGAGCTTGAAATTGCGTCGAACCGAATCCATAAGCCTATAGAACTGATTTATTGGGAGCAGAGAAGGTGTTCCTCCGCCGAAATAGACCGTGTCAACAGTATAACCTCTGCAAGCGGATGAAATATCCTCCATTTGGAGCATCATAGCCGAAACATAGCTTGTCACAAAACCTTGGTCTTGTGGATTAAAGGAATAAAAATCGCAATATGCACACTTCTTTACACAAAATGGAACGTGAAGATAAAGACCGAGTCTTTTTTTATCTTTCATTCTGAGCCTCCATTCTTCTGTGTCAGTTTTCATCGTCAAGACGCAATACAGCCATAAATGCTTCGGGCGAAACCTGCACCGAGCCAAGCTGACGCATCTTTTTCTTGCCTTCCTTCTGCTTTTCAAGCAGTTTTTTCTTTCTTGTTATATCTCCGCCATAGCATTTTGCAAGAACGTCTTTGCGCAGTGCTTTTACGGTTTCTCTTGCAATTATTCTTGAGCCTATTGCTGCCTGGATCGGGATCTCAAAAAGCTGCCTCGGAATATTTTCCTTCAGCTTTTCCGCTATTCTTCTTGCCCTTGCATAAGCCTTTTCTTCGTGCACTATAAATGAAAGGGCGTCAACCACTTCACCGTTTAGCATAAAATCAAGCTTGACAAGCTTTGAAGGGGCATATTCCGAAAGCTCGTAGTCAAGGGAAGCATAACCGCGGCTGCGGCTCTTCAGCGCATCAAAGAAATCATAAATAATTTCATTAAGCGGCAGGTCATAGTGAAGCTCAACTCTCTCTGTGTCGATATATTTCATATCGATAAAAACGCCTCTCCTGTCTTGGCAAAGCTCCATAAGACCTCCAACAAATTCGGTTGGCGTTATAATGCTTGCTTTGACCATAGGCTCATATGCCGTTTCTATTTCGTCAACTGTTGGGAAGTTTGAGGGGTTGTCTATTCTGATCTTTTCTCCGGTGCGTTTTGTTATCTCATATATAACGCTTGGAGCAGTTGTGATAAGGTCAAGGTTAAACTCTCTTTCAAGTCTTTCTTCGATTATTTCCATATGAAGCAATCCAAGAAAACCGCATCTGAAGCCAAAGCCGAGAGCTATAGATGTTTCCGGCTCAAAGACCAGTGCCGCATCGTTTAGCTGAAGCTTTTCGAGAGCATCGCGCAGATCTCCGTATCTTGCGCCGTCGGCAGGATAAATGCCCGAGAACACCATTGGCAAAACATTTTTAAAGCCTTCGCATGGCCGGGAAGTTGGGTTTTCTGCATGGGTGACCGTGTCGCCAACCTTTGTGTCTCCAATGAATTTTATGCTGGCAGTTATATATCCAACCATTCCGGCAGAAAGCTCGTCACATTTTGAAAGACCGAAGGGCTCCATTGTGCCCACTTCAACAACGTCAAATTCTGCACCGGTGTTCATCAGCTTTATGCGCTCTCCGGCGTGGAGCTTGCCGTCGATAACTCTCACATATACCACAACGCCAAGATAGCTGTCATAATATGAATCGAATATCAAGCATTTAAGGGGTGCGTTTTCGTCCCCCTGGGGTGCGGGAATGTCTGTTATTATTTTGTTCAGAACATCGCCGATGTTAAGTCCTGTTTTTGCCGAAACTGCAGGGCAGCCGTCAGCAGGAATACCGATAATGTCCTCTATCTCGCCTCTTACTCTTTCGATATCAGCCGAGGGCAGATCAATTTTGTTGATAACGGGAACTATCTCAAGGTTTGAATCTGCCGCAAGATAGGCATTTGCAAGGGTCTGAGCCTCGATTCCCTGAGTTGCATCAACAACAAGAAGTGCGCCGTCGCAGGCGTTGAGAGAGCGGGAAACTTCATAGTTAAAGTCAACGTGGCCTGGGGTGTCGATGAGATTCAGCTCATATTTTTCCCCGTTCTCGGCGGTGTAATCCAGCTTAACGGCGCGGCTTTTGATCGTTATTCCGCGCTCTTTTTCAAGATCCATGTTGTCAAGTATTCGGTTTTCCATTTCTCTCTTGCTAACCGTTTCGGTATATTCAAGAATCCTGTCGGCAAGTGTGGATTTGCCGTGGTCTATATGTGCAATTATAGAAAAATTACGAATATGTTTTTGCTTTTCACTCTGCATAAAAAATTCTCCTAAATGTTATAACCGAACACAGAGGTTGGCCTTTTTTCAGCTATATATATATTATATTACATTTTTCATCTTATTACAAGAGCTTTCTCAAAAAAAGCAAACAAAAGCCCACTGCTTTCGTTCTCCGAAACCGATCGTTTGGAGTGAGAAAACGCAGCGGGCTTTTGATTGAGAGATCAGATTTACGAATGATGAAAACAAAAAAATCAGCCATTTCGGCTGATTTTTTGCGTGGGTTTATTGCTTTTCTTCAAAAATCGCTGTAACAGAATCAGTATCCGAGAGAGATATCTCGATAGAGCTTTCGGTGCTCTTTATAGTGCCGTCTGCCATAGCCCAGCCTGCAAACTCATAGCCCTCTGCAGCCTCTGCACGCAGAATTAAAGGCGCATCAAGCACATGCAGTATAGAGCGGCAGTCGATGAGCGTAACATCATGCTCCCAAAGCTTGATCTGTCCTGCACCTTCCTTATTTATCTTTAATATAAATTCTGAGGTTTCGCTGCTGTCAAGCCCAAAAAGCTCGGCAGTATATTTCAGAATATAAGCAGGACGCTCCCTCCAAAAACCACGAATAACATCAAGCTCTTTTTGATAATTTGATGTTGTATTATATCTTAAACGGTTGAGACGCATCTGCTCTTCAAAATTTTCTCCGAAATATGTGAGATAGCTGTCAATTCTGTCATAGGAAAAATCATAACAAAGCATATCTGCAAGTGTTTGGACAAACTGATTTCTGAAGCTTTCGTTTTTGTATACATATTTGAATATTATACCGTTTTTTATAAGCTTGTCATATGTATTTTTTTCAAAGCTTTCAGCAGACCCATTGCCGTAAAGAAGCATTGATCTTTCGGTGTCATAGCTTGCCCATCTCCAGCGACCGTCGGCATAAGGATTTCCACAAGTAAGATCTGCTTCTCTTGTTCTCCACAGAGAAGTGTTGTTTCCGGGCCAATCGCTGTTGTTTATTATAACATTCATGGCTACATATTCGATATAGCTCTGAATATCTATCATAGAACAAAGCTTTTCATAATTTTCGGGAAGGGTAAGATCGTTATTTTTGCAAAAAGAACGAAGATCACGGTATAGCTCCTTGTCTTCGGGGTTCCCAATGTCTACATTTCCTGTTTTTATAACAACAAGGTCATCTTTTTCGATATTATAGTAATCGCTGAAATAATCCGAATCATACCTTTCCATCATCATATAAAAGCCCCAGTATTCACCGTTTAAAAACATAACGCAGGGCTGCCATTTTGCCGTGGCAAAGCTTCGGCCTTCCACAAGACTTTGGGTGAGTACGTCACGGATCTTGGTCTTTGACATATCGTTTGCTCCGCTTCGGAGGAGAAAGGTATCATATTCAAGGTCGCTGCCAAAAAGCGGATAATCAAAGCTGCTTTTGCCATATTCGCTTCTGGCATAAAATTTAAATGATTTTTGGACGTTTGCTCTTGAAGCATTTCCGCCTATTCTTATACCAACATCTTGCCTGAACCCGATGTTGTGTTCGGCATCAAAATATTCTACCGTTGCGGGACGCTCTGCGGCAATGCCCGCAAGATAGTAGTTTGCCGGACGTAACCAGGTGGGGGTCTCCGGGTCAAAATCAGGTCCGTTCATATAGTCATCGTATATTTTGCCTGAAACATAGATTCCCTTTTCATAGTCGAAGAGGTTGTGAGCGTCGGTGTACACCGAAACAATCGGCATATTTTCATATGGTCTTGCCCTCTCTTCTTCCATAACGAAATATGTTGCGCTGACGATGTCGCTACCATTTCCATTTTCGTCAAATGCAATGGCGCGAATGATGTTTGCTTTATCCTGATTGTTCTTTGTAACAAATCCGTTTGGCGAAACCGGACCGATCTCAGAGAAAACATTTTCTTTTGAGGTTGCATCACTGAGAAGTATAGGCCCATTATATATCATTGAAGTGGAATTTGGGGTTGAGCCGTCGGTTGTGTAATATACGGAGCAACCGTCTCCCGCACTTATTTCAAGCTCAAAAGCAGAGGAATAAAAACCGCCGATATGAGAAAAAACAGGGTTTGGCGCCTTGATCGTGCTTGTGGCAGTGTTGTTTGTTGAAAGCGGTGTTGGAGTGAGCTCGGCGGCTATGCTTCCTCCGTCAAGTATTCTTCCATAAGTAGTATCCTCTCTGAGCGGGGGAACGGTAAGAGTATCGCATAGTCCGTCGGGAGAGGTCAAGATTATAGTTTCTCCGTCTGACGAAAGCTTAAATGGCAGGGAAATAACACCCTTGTTGTAGCCCACACTTCCTGTTGCTAAGAGTATAACATATGATTTAGCTTCGATAAGGTAGTTTGAAAAGGTATATCTGAATGGCAGTTCTTTATCGTCCGAGATCCCATAGCCTGCCAGATTTATGGCCTTGTCAGAATTGTTGTAAAGCTCTATCCAGTCGGGGTGTTCACCGCCGCTGCCTGTAAAGCAGGTCTTGTTTGAAGAACACGCTTCGTTTATGGTAACAAACATTTTTGTTGGTGTTGTTATTTCTGTAGGAGGAGGGGAAAGGGGGGGCTCTGAGGTTTCCGGCGGCACTGTGTCGCTTTCGATAGGTTGTTGCTCTGTTTCATTCAAGGTCTCAGATGTAGTCGGTGTGGTGACCGGGGAAATTGGGGCGGCGGTATTTGTCGTTTCCTTGTCAACCGCTGTATCATTTTTTTGGCAAGAACAGAAAAGCACTCCTAAGACCAAAACAGCAATAATGAATTTTTTCATATTTGTTTCTCCCAAACAGCATTTATAATAATATATTATCATATAAGCCCCGACATTTCAAGAAGAATTATGTATATTTTATAAAAATTGGGTGTTTTGGTTTAAATACTTAAAAGCTCCTGACTTTTTGTTTTTGGTTATTTATAATTACCTTGATATCAGCTTTTGCCGCAATATGAAAGGATTTTATGTTATTGCAGACATGAACGCGTTTATGACAAATCAGGAGGTAAAAGCTATATATGCCGCCAAAAAGCTTAGAATAGGAAAAATCGGAACGGACGGCATTGCAAAATCAAGCGACACCGGCAGAGAGATTGAGATATTTATTCCCGAAGTGTGATAATAAAAAACCGAACTGCACCGGCAGTTCGGTTTTTCGTTTATCATTCAACGATAAATTATTGTTTATCGAAATCATATATGAAATATGATTTTTAGCGAAAGGTATTGATAAATCTTGTGAAATATGTTAAAATATCGGTGATCATTCAAATTGTAACTTTGTAAAGGAGATCAATATGAGAAAATCATCGGTCAAAATTATTTTTGCAGCGGTTCTTGTGCTTATATCAATGATATTTTCTGTTGTAACTGTTTCTGCAAGTAATGAAATTGTTGCTATGGAAATGTCGGGTCATGTTACATGGATGCTGTTTAAAAACGGTTCTATGATAATAAACGGCTCGGGAATACTTGAAGGAGTTGCAAATTATTACGAAGGCGGAGCAAAAAACTCTCCATGGTATCTCCACAAGGATATAATTAAAAATATAATTATTGGCGATAACGTAAGTGGCATAGGAAAATATGCTTTTTGCGAATGTAAAAACCTCGAAACGGTTTTGTTGCCCGCAAGAGAGAGCTTTATCATTGAAAACGCTGCTTTTGAGAAATGCTACAGTCTCAAAGCTGTGTACCGAAACGGCACTATGCCGATTTTAGGTGCGATAGACCTGACAAATGTTCATGAGCTTTCTTCATGGTCTTTTGCAGATTGTTATCTTATAAGAAATGTTATCGTAAGCTCACAGACGACGTCTATTGGAAAAAGCGTGTTCGATAATTGCATAGAGCTTAAAAATATCTATGGGGTTCCGGGTTCTTATGCTGAACGTTTTGCTTCTGAAAACGGCTACAAATTCTATGACAGTACTCAGTTTTCTCCGGCTTCAATAGTGCTTGACCTGCCGTCTGTTGTGCCGGTTGAAACATCGGCAAAACCTGTGACTACCACAAAGGCTCCCGAAACAACGACAAGAGCTCCTGAGACCACCCCCAAAGCTCCCGAAACAACGACAAGAGCTCCCGAGACCACCACAAAGACTCCGGAAACAACACCCAAATCACCCGAGAGCACTATCCCGATCGAGACCGAACCCCAAGAACCTGTTACTATTGCTCCCCCGGAAAGTGAGGATAAGCCTACAGGTGGCGGAGTTATCTTTGTTCCCGATGATCCCGACAGTGAGGAGAACAGGGGCAAGGGTGACTATGTGATCTACAAACCGGATGATGAAGAAGAGAAAGAAGAGGAGAAAGAATCTGATGACGAAGAGACCGGAGAGCTTGACCTCACATCCTTTATCATTCCCCTTGCAATATTCGCAGTGGCTTTGCTTGTTGTTATAATAGTTGTTATAGTAGTTCTTGCAAAATCGAAGCGCAGAAATAATCAATAAAAAAGATGCGGCCGTGGCCGCATCTTTTTTATTATCTGTCATTATGCTGTGTATTTGTTTATAAGGTTATCAATTACGGGCAGGTTTACAGAACGCTGATTAAGAGCCATAAATCCGAGAACCAGGAAGAGAACCTTTTCAGCAATGCCCAGGATATCAGTAATAATGCTGAGGAACTGAGAAACCTTCAGATAGCTGAAGCTGCCGTTAAACAAAACAACGATGTCATAAATAAAGTCAAGAAGGTTGGGGATAAAGCCTATGATAGCGGAAGCAAGCATAAAGATGATCATAAGAACAAATGCTTTAATTGTGTTTCTGCGAAGCCAGCCGTTTTCCTCAAACAACAGAACATAGCCCGCTAAGAGAGTTGTTGTAAGAAAGCCGGCAAAGAATCCGCTGAAATAAATTACTGCTGCGAGCAGTCCAACCGAAATGCCCATTCTTGTTTTCTGCATAATGAAAACTCCTTTGTTATGTATAAATTGGCGTAAAAAATACGCTGAAGATATTTTACCACATTTTCATGTTTTTGTAAATAGGATTTTAAGAATTAACCTGTTTTTTTGCAAAAAATGTATAAACTACTGTTGCTATTATTATTATAAGGGCGTCGTGCTGAAATTGAAAACTGCTTGCATCCCAATGCCTCACCAATTAAAACTAAATAAAAAAAATGCGTTTGCCCGATTTAAATGGGGCAAACGCGGAAATATTAAATTAAAAAGGCTTTTTCTGCTGCTTGCACCAGATTCTCATTATAAGCCTGTGTGGCAGAAGCTTTGTGAAGAACACCTGAGCTCTTACGGGAAAACCGCAAATCGAGAGGTCCTTGCCTTTTTTCATATCTCTGAGTGCTCTGTCAACAACGGCATCTGCCTCATAAAAACGGTTGTAATAAACAATGGTGTCGTCATTTACAGCAGTATCGAAAAAGTCTGTTTTTACCCAGCCGGGTGAAACTGCCATAACGTGAATATCACGCTCTGTCAGCTCAACATTAAGCGCTCTTGAAAAGCTGAGAACAAACGCCTTTGTCGAACCGTATACATTGATATAAGGAACAGGTTGGAAAGAAGAGAGCGAATCTATCTCATATATTTTTCCGCCTTTTTGCATATAAGGCAGGGTGTGATATGTTATTGCAACGAGAGCCTTGGAATTAAGGTCTATCATTTCAAGCTGTGGCTCGAGGGGCATTTCTGTAAATGTGCCGAATTTGCCAAAGCCTGCGGCGCACACGAGAACCGAAACATTGGGTTTTTCCGCATCAAGCAGTTCCTTGTATTCATCATAGGATTCCTGTTTTGTCAGATCCAGGGGAATGATTCTTGCCTCTGCCTTAAGCTCTTTTCCAAGCTGTTCCAGTTTTTCACGGCGGCGGGCAATAAGCCATATCTCATCAAAGTTTTCCGAAGCGTCAAGCTTCAGGGCAAAGCTTCTGCCCATTCCCGAAGAAGCACCTGTTATAACAGCAATTTTTTTCATATTCTTTATCCTTCCGTTTAGTTTTATTTGTGAACTGTTGATAATATTTTACATCCAAAAATATTTTATGTCAACTAAAAAGCGTTTTTTTATTGAATTTTGTTTATTTTATTAAAAAAGAATAAACTTTTTATCAAAACCCTTTTAAAAGGAGAAGAATGTGATATAATATAGTATACAAAACCACATTGAGAGGTATTAAAATTATGGACGAGAAGAAATATGTACCAATACCCAAATATACAAGGGGTGAAGAGATATTTAATATGACCAGCCATATTGTTGGCGGCGGTGTTGGCGTTGCGGTAACGGCGCTGTGCGTTGTCTTTGCGGCCATAAAAGGAAATGCGTGGGGCGTTGTTGGCTGCAGCATATATGGCGCAATGATGATAGTGCTTTACACAATGTCAAGCATATATCACGGGCTTCGCCCAACACTGACGGCAAAAAGAGTCTTCAGAGTTATAGATCACTGCTCGGTATATCTGCTGATAGCCGGCACATATACTCCCATAGTTTTAGGACCGGTGAGAGAGGCAGATGCTCTTACAGGCTGGGGCATTTTTGCAGTTGTTTGGGCTATGGCGGCACTTGGAATAACACTTACAGCCGTCAATCTGGAAAAATACAAGATCTTTTCAATGATATGTTATCTTGTTATGGGCTGGTGTATAGTTTTTTCTTGGAAAACTGCTACAGCCGCTATCGGAAGTGTGGGTACGGTATTTCTCCTTCTTGGTGGAATAGCTTACACTATCGGGGCTGTAATATACGGCTTTGGCAGAAAATTCAAATATATGCACTCGGTATTTCATATTTTCTGCGTCATAGGTTCGATCCTTCAGTTTTTCTGCATCTTCTTTTACGTTATATAAAAAACTCCCCCTTTATCTGAAAAGGGGGATATTTTTTATTCTATAAATCTGTGAGCTTCATATGGAGTGTCAGCGAGATTTCTGCCGCTGACATATCTGTCTACCACATATACAGTGCGTCCTCTTATCATTCTTTGCAGCCCCTCTGAGTTATCATATATTCCGCTCAGATCAATTTCCGGCAGGGCAACCAGTGAATTTGCAAATTCGCTGAGCGAAGCAAGATAGGCAGCGTCTTTGCTTATGATAAGCAGTATCTCGGCAAGAGAAAATTCATGAACGTTTGTAACAAAATCATTCATTCCATTATCATTGACTATCTTTTCTTTAAGCTTTGCCATAGCTCTGTCAGCTTCTATATCCGCTATAAGAGCCTTGTGCGCTGTGCTGTAATAGGTGTCGGCTGCCGTGGTACCTTCGCTGTATATAACATCAATGTTATAATGGCCAAGAGTACCGCCGGCGGCGTTATAAATCTCTATAAAATCTTCTTTTGATATAGAAAACTCATTAACAAAAGTAACGATATTTTCTGCTTTGCCGCAGCTTGCGCTTGCCGAAGATAAACTGTCTCTCCATGTCTTCAGGGCCGCAGCATCAACAAGTGCTGTGAGCTGTTCGGGAATTTTGTGATATTCATCAGAGTGAATGGTGCAGACAGAACCAATACTTTCTTTAACCACTTCAAAGCCAAGAGCTGAGAGCTTCTCTTTCATTTTGTCGCTGAGCTTTTCGCTTTTAAGCAGCGCAGGACCGTAATACGTGCGAGCATTTTCAACCGTAGCCTTTATTTCATCATCACTTGCGGGAGACTGACCCTCAAGGAGCATACGCAGTGAATAGACCTTGCCGTCCTTATATAGAGCGGCAGGATGAGTGCAGGCAGCCATTGCGGCAGAAACATCTGTGCCGGCGAGGGCAGCAATCGCTTCCTCTGAGGGCATAATGTCTATTATCCCGGAACTATGGCAGGTGGTGAAATATTTGTTCAGATCATCTGATGTAAGTGAGAGACTCTTTGCAAGATGATAGATAACAGGGGGCTTTGCGGCATCGTCCTTTTTATATTGCTCATGGAAGCCATCTGTCAGAGAATATATTGGTCTCCCCACTGTAAAGGTACCCGGCACAAGACCGATATCTTCATATATGTAGTCATATTGTTCCTCAAACATACCGTAAACGTCCTTTACAAGACGGGGGGGTTCGGGCTCTGCTGCGGGGGCGGCGGTTCCTGTGGGAACACCTGTTCCTGTCCCTGCAGGATTCTTTTTGCCCGAGCAGGAGAGTGCAGATACAAGTATGAATGTGCAAAGTATTAAAGCTAAAATTCTTTTCATAATAACCTCACTGTATGCTTAATATTATTGTAGATTTGTCATCTGCCCCGACTTACATTCGGTAAGCTTGCCATTTGCACTAACCCACACAGAAACTGCCGAAGGGTTGTAGAGCATAGTTCTGTCGGCAGAAAGCTCACAGCGTCTTATAGCAGTTATATAGTCATATATTTCGATGTTTGTGGCATACCAGACATCATCGTCGCCGCCTGCTTTTTCGCAAAATTCTTCGATCACGTGCCAGTTGTCATCGGAGTCGAATTCATAGGCATGGCCCCAAACATACATCATAGGCATGGGCCTTGTTGAGTTTTTAAGGCTTTCAAGAAGCTCCATTAGCTTACAATCGTTGTGATGACAGGTGGGGTCCCACATCATAAAATCGTCGGGTAGAGCAAAGCTTCTTGTGGACTTAACCGTTCTGGCATAATTCATGCCAAGCTTTTTCAGCGTGTCGATAACAGATGCGTTGTAGGTTCCATAGGGGTAGGAAAGACCGCGAACAACATAGCCGCAAGCGCTTTCAAGAGCCTTTTTGTCATCAAGTATCTCATGGATCAGCTCCATTTGCGCTATCTTTTCAAAAAAGGGATGAGTATACCCATGGCAGGAGACCTCGTGACCTGCGTAGACATCTTTTATCTCCTCGGCAGAATGTCTTGGACGAGCAGGGTTATGAACCTGGCCAAGGCAACCGCCGTTTAAATGAAAGCTGCCCTTTATGCCGTATTTGTTGAATATTTCTATAAGACGCCTGTCCTGCTTAACACCGTCATCATAGCTCATGGTGAGAGCCTTGTTTTTTCCGTCTTTATAGGTGAATTTAACAGTTGACATTTTTTGCTCCTCTCTTTTAAAGTTCTATGTTTTTCAGCTTTATAAAATCCGAAAGCTGTTTTTCATTTGGTATGGAAGTGCTGGCACCGCTTCGACTGACAACAAGAGCACCCACGGCGTTTGCAAATCTGCAAGCACGCATAATATTTCCACTTCGGAGATACTCAAGTGTGAGAGCCGCGGTGAAGCTGTCGCCTGCCGCTGTTGTGTCAACGGTCTTGACCTCATACGAGGGAGCAATGTTATAGTATTTTCCGTCATAAACGAGAGCTCCTCTGCCCCCAAGCTTTATCACATAATAATGGGATCTGACTATTTTTTGGAGGGCAACTGCGGCTCTTAGGGCATTTTCTGCCGTGTTTGGATTTATGCCGGTGTAGGCTAAGGTTTCTGTTTCGTTTGGTGAGAATATTTCAAGAGGGGGGAGCTTGTGGAAGGGGAAATCAGGCTTTGCCGGACCTGCGTCGATGACTATGGGGATATTCTTTTTTGTGGCAAAGTGAGCCGCTGTCAGAATAGCTTCTTCCGGCACCTCAAAGTGCATAAAAAGGGCATCGGGATAGCATAGGAGAGCTTCTTCGGCATCATCTGCGTTAAGATAGTTATTAGCACCCGGAAAAACGCTTATGCGGTTTGTACCGTCATCTTCAACTGTTATTGCCGCAAGTCCTGTGGGTGCTTCAGAGGTGAAACGCAGAGCAGTTAGGTTTATTCCCTCAGAGGAGTAGAGAGCGCGCAGAGCCTCTCCGTTTGCGTCCTTGCCAAGCTTAGCGCAAAAAACGCAGTCGCCGCCCAGACGTTCAACAGCAATGGCAGAATTTCCTCCCTTGCCTCCGGGTATCAGCCTGTATTTTCCCTTTTCCATTATCGTTTCGCCGGGAGAAGGTATTCGTGATATGTTCATAACAAAATCCATATTGGCACTGCTGAGCACAAGAATACGTTTTTTCAAAGCTTTACCTCCAAAATGAAAACAGAATATAATACTTTATACATTATATCATCAAGTTTATTTTTTTTCAATAAGCTTAGGCGTATTTGGGAAAATTTTCTCAAAAACTTTAATGGAAAATAATTTTAAAAGGATAATTTTGCGAAATCCTATTGACAAATAATAAAACTTGTGATACAATAACATACTGTCGGACGGAAACGGACGATATGCGCTATTAGCTCAGTGGATAGAGTGCCCGGCTACGAACCGGTAGGTCGCAGGTTCGAATCCTGCATGGCGCGCCAAAAAAAGAAGCAACCCTTTGGGTTGCTTCTTTTTTATTTCTTTTTAAAAAAATCTTCTATCCCGTCGGAAAGGGTCTGCATAAGGCTGTCTCTCCATTCTTCGTCAAGAAGGAGAAGAGCGTCTGAGGGGGTGGAAGCGAAGCCTGTTTCAAAGAGCAGCGAGGGCATATTTGTATATTTTGTAACGATAAACGCCATATCCCAGCTGTCGGCAAAGGGTTTAAGGATGCGGTCTTGATAATCTTCGGTGAGCTTTGCGCAAATAGAATCAAAAGCGGCTTTTGAAATATTGGAATAATCATTTTCTGCGCAATAGTCGATCTCAAAGCCTGTCGCTGTGTCAGAGGACGCACTTGCATTTACGTGAATCGAAATAAAAAGATCAATTTCGTTTTCGGCGGCAAGCACATTTGCATAAACGGTGCGTTCATAGGCATCGAAAATATTGTTGTTCCTCTTTATTTTGTCGTCATCATAGTTAATTCCCAGTTTGTCAGCATGCCTGCAGAGCTCATCTTCGGAGATGATGCTTTTGCCATCGTGTGTAAAGAGCACATTATATCCCAGCGCACTCAGTTTTTCGCCAAGCCGATGCGTAAAATCCAAATTCAGCTCATATTCATATTTGCCTTCCATATATTTTGAGGTACAGCCTACGTCGCCAAAGCCGTGCCCGGCATCAAGAAGAACGGTTGCCACACCGTCGTCACCAAGGGGATTTATTTTGTTTTCACTTGCCCCAAGACAGGCGGTCAGCAGCAAAATCAGTATGAGAACAGCAACAATAGCATATTTTTTCATATAATCTCCTAAAACAATTCACTATAAATATTATACAGCGTTTTGGGCGGTAAATCAACAAATTTTTTGTGCGCTAAGCAACAATTTTTTTTGCGGCTTTTATGGCGGAATCTGTATCATCGGAAAGAACCATTATCACATATCTCCCGGCTATATCCACCTTGGCTTTTTCTATTCGGTTGATAATTTGCGTATCAAGTGAGAGTTTTTTTGTATTGCTCCTTATGAAATGGTTCATAATATCTATGCGGCAAAGGCAAAGATCTGCAATTTTTTCGGCATCATTTTTTGTTTTGCAGAGAAAAACAGCAAATTCACAGCCGTCAAAACCCGAAGCAGTCCAAATTGCTATGCTTTCCGCTCGCTCAAACACATCGGGGAGCTCCTCTCTTCCGTAGAGAGCACTCAGCAGGCTGTCAGAGAGATAGTCTGCAGCACCGGGTGAGCTGCTTTTTGTATAGAGTTTTCCTATGGGCAGTGAGCTTTGACTGCGGAGCATTTCTGCAACGATCTCCTCAGAGCTTGGCAGCTTGTTTACTGAACAGGCGGTGAGCAGCAAGAGCGAGAAGAGAAGTATCAATGCCAAGCCTTTTTTTGATAAAATACCATATAGTTTGCTCATTTTGACCTCCCGCAAAAAAATATTCAAAACATTTTATGCAAGTTGAAATTATTTCTTGACATATCGGGCAGACTATGGTATAATTAGGAGCAGATTTCCGCCGATAAACATATCGCGGAAGCAAGAATCCAATATTGGGATATAGCCAAGTCGGTTAAGGCACAAGACTTTGACTCTTGCATTTCGTTGGTTCGAGTCCAACTATCCCAGCCAAAAATGACGAAAATCGAACATATATTTGTTAGTGAATATGTGTTTGGAATAGTCATTTATCGCTAAAAGAGGCGCAAGTGATAGGCGTCTCTTTTGCATTTTTGGCGAAATTTGTCAAAAATAATAGACAAAGCGAACTATAGGGACGTTTTACACTGATTTTCGCAATGGTATAATGGTCGCCCGAAAAGGAGGACTATACCATGAAATTAGCATCAAAGCTCGCAAGCCTCGCACTAAAGGCAAGAAAGGAGCAAGGGTATACTCAAAGCGAGGTTGCAGAGGCTATCTCCGTTTCGGTTCGTTGGTATCAGAAGGTGGAATCAGGGCGCAAGCTGCCCGGAACTCTAACAGCTTTACGCATCCTCCTGTTTCTGAACATCGACATTGGAGAACTTAGAGAGGAGGTGGGTTTAATTGTACCGGTACGTTCCGTTCGCAGAAGTTTTTTATTCAAATGATATTGGTAAGTACAGATCTTTTGGGATTATTGCAAACGATATGAGCGGTCGTGAAGTTGCAAGAGTTTCTGATATATCTGTTGACGAAATTTTTGTTAACGAGCTTTGCCGACGTTTTAATGCCAATCAACTAAGCCCGATTCACCTTTTGGATGTGATTGAGGATGCTTTGAGCTGAAAATCAACAAAAAAAGCCTGCGGAAATCTTTTCTCTATACTGCCCCCTAGGCAATGGACACGAAATAAAACAGCATTATCGTAGAATATCTCGTAAAATCTCTTAAATACTCAATTTTTCAAAGAACTGGCATCGTTTTTCGAACGGTGTCAGTTTTGTTTTGAGCTGAATGCGCT
>JAZNCT010000035.1:0-4234 GCA_045587665.1 Eubacteriales bacterium | reverse complement strand
AGCGGAACAGGAATTGACATATACACAAAATAAGAAGCTATAAAAAACAGCCTCTTCACCTGAAGTGAAGAGACTGTTTTTTGCATTTCAGAGCTTTTTGCTGCGTAATATTAAAGTGAAACAATTTTGGGAGGCACTTATGATAAAGGAAAAAAATATGAGCGTTGCTGCTTTATTTGCTCTGAAATTTGCATTTTTTTGCATTATTCTTGCGCTTATCTCAGCTTTTATTATTTTTATTTCGGTATTTACACTTGAGCATGAAACAAAAAAAAGCTCAACTAAAAACGGTTTTGTCGATGCCGATATCATTTCCGGAACCCGAACCGTGATCTTAGACCCGGGCCACGGGGGTGAAGACGGGGGGGCCTCCGGAAAAAACGGTGCCCTTGAAAAGGAGCTGAACCTTGAAATTGCCTTTATTCTTCGCGATATGCTGTCAGCGGCGGGGATAAACGTTGTGATGACAAGAGACACTGACATTCTTCTGTATGACAGGAACGCCGACTATATGGGTCATAAAAAATCACTCGATCTTAAAGCCAGACTGGAAATTGCAAAAAGCACACCTGATTCTGTTTTTGTCAGCATACATATGAATGCCTTTCCAAACCCAAAATACAGCGGCCTGCAGGTTTGGTATTCACCAGGATGTGCCGACAGCAAGCTCCTTGCCGCAAAACTTCAAGAAAATGTTAAAAACAACCTTCAGCCCCAAAACAACAGAGCAATAAAGCAGGCAAACTCCTCAATTTATCTCCTTGACAGAGCGGTTTCAACTGCGGTGCTTGTGGAGTGTGGCTTTCTTTCAAACGAAAATGAAGCCGCCCTGCTTTCTGAGGAAAGCTACAGACAAAAACTTGCTTTTGTAATTTTTGCCTCGATAATGGAACATCTTGAAAAATAACGGTTGTCAACACTCTTTTTTTATGGTATACTATAAAAGGAGAGGGGGGAGAACCTTGCAGCACAAAAAAATTCTGCTTACTGCATTTATCATGGCTTTATTTGTTTTTTCTCTTTTTTCTGCCTCGGCAGAAGGCGGATTTATGAGATCAGAGATCTTCACCGTAAGCAAATATGCTGACCTTTCCGGCTTTAATATGACGGCACTTGCGCCCCACCCCTCTTTAAGCTGGAATTTTGCAGGTCAGCCCGTTAAAACAGTAAATAGTCAATATGATCTGGACAGTCCGATAATTTGGGCAACAGCCGGTGGCTTTACAGCAGAATTTACGTCTGAACCCAATGAACCAATCGACGCTTTTTCACATAGAAAAATCGCTTTTGCTGCTATGGTTGAAGGCAGCGAGCAGCTCTGTCAGGTGCTGCTGACACTACGGTCGGGAGAACAGACTCTTGAATGTAAAGGAGAAATATCCTCGGGAGAATGGAATGTCATCACCTTTGATATCGGCACTTGGAAATATCGCAAGGAAATAACCCAGATTACATTCAGCTTGGTTGGCAGTGTTGGCAACCTTCCCCTTGGCGATATAAATTTCTCCGGCCCATATGTAAATAAAGCAGACGTTCCCAGAATGGAAAAATTTATGTCATACGGTCTTTATGCCTCCGGACTTGAAATCGAGATTCTTGACAGAGGAACTCCGGATGAGGCTCTGCGGATATTTATGGATTCACAGCGGGTCAATATCAGCGGAAGCGCCGCTGTTCCCTACACGGAAAACTCTTGCAATGCAGTGCGCATTGTGCTCTCAAACGATTCGGCTCTTGGAAGCATGAAATTCAGCTATAACTATATTGACGGTATAAGCGGAAAGCTCGTTACAGTAGTTAAAAACATACCAATCCAGCCAAATTCAAGTAGCTGTGCATATCTCATCAACACTTGTGCTGTAGATCTCTTAGCCTCCTTTTCAATTATTCTTGACAGCTATGCTTCGGGCTCTGTAACCATACATTCCATCTCCCCCGTAAGCGTATATCAAGGCTATCCCGAAAGCAGATACGGCATTATTTCTTCCTGTATCTCGGATGAAAAAAGCAAAAGCATTTTGATCTCGGGCCGTGTTTATTATGATTTTCTCATTGCCCACAACGATTATGAGCTCCTTTGCTACAAGCTGAGAACAAACGATAGCTTTGAAGCTGCTCTCTCAAGAGGCGATAGCCCTATAGCATCTTCAAAAATGTCCTCGGATTTTAAATTTGATATCAAGCTCTCAAAGCTTGATGAGCTTGCTCTCATTTCAAAATATGCTGTTGCCGCAAGATCTCCTGAGGGAACACATATTCTGCTTTCACCGCCCGTAAGCGTTTCGGGAGCTTTTGGCAGTGCCGAAACCTCCTCCGGCAGGAGCAACATAAAGGGGCTAAATTCGCTGTATCTTTCTACTGCCACAAGCTGCGGTGTGGGTTATTCTATAGTGGATGTTTATCTTGACCGTTTAATAAATTCCACAAGAAGCGGTCATCTATACAGCGTTGAAGATACTTATCTTTATTTCGACTCGGAATACACATCATATCTTGACAGACAGATCAAAAATCTGTATTCGGCAGGATGCAAGGTATATCTGCGTCTCCTTATAGATGCAAATGCCGACACTTCTCTGCTGCCATATACCGCAACTGCAGAAAATGAATACAGCGCACAACTGCTTGGCGTTATGCCATGCACAGATGAAGCTGAAAAGCATTTCTTTGCCGCTGTTGATTTTCTTGCAAAAAGATATTCTGTGTTTTCCCACGGTAAGATCAGCGGTATGATCCTTGGTAAAAGCGTTGATATGGCTGAAAAATACAACTTTATGGGCAATATAAAAACTTCGGATTATTTGGAAAATCTGGCCAAGGCTCTTGACATTATGGCAAGAACTGCCGTTATTTCAATACCGAATGTTGAAATTATTCTCCCGGTCTCGGATTCAAGAAAAAACGATACAAGTATTGATATTGAGCTTTTGCTCATTTCACTTAGCAGATATTTTGATCAGAGCGGCGGTCTTGCATATGCACTTATGATCGAAAGCACGCACACCCCTTATTCTTTAAATTCATCAATGTTTGAAAACCCCGAGGAGCAAGAGCTTTTTGAAAATCCGCAGGCACAGGATCAAAGGCAAATCACGCCTGAAACAGATACGGCTTCATCAAAGCTTAAGGCGGCTGACGAGAACAGCAACTATTACTGCACAGACAACATCCACATTCTCGAAAAAATGCTGCTTAATCTGGCGAAAACCTATAAAAGCGTTCCAAAATCATATATCTATAGCTGGTCTCCAAAAACTAATGAGATAGGAGGAGGGCTTTCGGCAGCGTATATCTACAGCTATTATAAGATAATGTTTTCAAGTATGGCATCGTCATTTATCATTGATATGCCAGAGAATGATGAGGGTGAGCTTGGCATAAAAAAACTCAGCTACCTGATGAAATATATAGACACCGAAAGGAATCACGACCTTTCTCTTTGCGGATTTGCGCTTGAAATATTCAATGCAGAGAGCTGGCCTCAGCTGATCAACGGCTTCGACAGCAAACTGATAAAATACCGTGCATTTTATGAAATTGATCCCATAAAAAGTCTGCCAAATGATATAAAAGGCTCGTATGCCCTTTGGGATTTCTCTTCATTTGCTCATACCGATTGGTTTGGAGGTAGTGGCTCCGGCGCAGTTTACACCGACACATCGCCTTCGGGAAAAAAATCTCTATGCGCGGGCATCCCCGGAGATATGGGAGGTGATAGCTATGCTGAGATCGTCTATAATTATGAATACCCCGAGGATATTTCGCTTTTGCCTTATATCGAATTCGATTTTGAAATAAGCGACGGCGGAAAAAACACTCTGTATGAAATAACGGTTATAATAGGAGGAGACGGCCATAGGGCTGAGATCAGGCACCTTGCAAGAAACGCCTATGCCGAAAGCATTTTTATCTCAACAGCTCAGCTTCGGCAGATGAGGCAGATAGATTATATACGTTTTTGCATTAGGAAGATATCGGGAGAAAATGCCGACGGCAACCCGGATTACACGCTCTATATCAGTGCAATAACTGCTCACAGCGATAAATTTGACAGCGCAGAGCTTGAAAACAGGATAAGTGAATCACGTGCCAAGGCGAGAAATTCCGTTCTGACAAATTCATCTGTTCTTGGCGCAAAGCCAAAGATCAATTTGATGATTCCGATTCTGTCGATAATCATTATCGGTGTGGCACTTGTTGGTTTTTATGACAGAAAACAAAAATAAATAAAGCA
>JAZNCT010000034.1:0-22798 GCA_045587665.1 Eubacteriales bacterium | reverse complement strand
AATGAATATTTTTTTGCATAAACCGTGAAAAATTCAAAAAAACCGATATTTTTTATATTAAAAATCAAACAGATAATTTACCTGACCCGCAAGCAGTGCATTAACGCCTCTGAACACCACCTCAGGTCTGTCTCTGAAAGTTTCCTTCATTTTCTCAGCTCTCGTTGGTGTATCCACAACAAGAGTGGTAGAAAATATGGTAACACCCTTTTCGATAAGAGAACACTCCACACTGTACCTGCCGTCGGGCAAACGAGAGGAAGTACATTTTGAAACCACGCCTCTCTGCTTGAAATCGAGATATCTTAGAGCATATCGCAGGCTCTGGTCTAAAATTGAAGGCAGAATATTGCTTTTCAGCTCTCTTGCAACAAGCCTTCCCTGCTCCGAAACATAATAACGCGGTTCCTCACTGCTTTCATCAACAAGAATAAGACCTGCATCGACCATTTGGTGAAAGCACTCTGCAAAATCAAGATACATTATATAATCTGTTTGCATCACGATATCATTGATAGTGATAAAATCCAAAGGATAGTTTATATTTTCCATCAGATAAAGAACAAAAATCTTTACGTTTCTCTGACTACCGATAGGTGAACTCATTTTTTACCTCCAAAATAGGTATTGTTTATATATATTTTACCACAAAAATAAATTTTTTCAAGTAATTTTGTCATTTTATCTTTACAAACCCTATGTTTTTGTGGTATCATATATGTATATTTTCAAAAACCAGGAGTTAAATAATGTTAAATGTAGCAATTCTCGGCTTTGGCGTTGTTGGCAGCGGCACAGCTGAAGTCATTGAAAAAAACAAGGATATTATCGAAGAAAAGACAGGTGCAAAGCTCAGAATAAAGCACATCCTCGACCTGCGTGATTTTCCGGGCAGTCCTTATGAAAAGCTGATCACACATGATTTTAATGATATTATAAATGACAGCGAAGTAGATATTGTCATCGAAGCTATGGGCGGTGCTCACCCTGCCTATGACTTTTCAAAGGCAGCTCTTGAGGCCGGTAAACACGTTGTTACATCAAACAAGCTTGTTGTTGCACAGTTTGGCACAGAGCTTCTTGAAATTGCTGAAAAAAATGGAGTGAGATATCTGTTTGAGGCAAGCGTTGGCGGTGGAATTCCGATAATCAAGCCTATGATGAGCGACCTTGCCCAAAACCGCATCAACGCTATATCCGGTATTCTGAACGGAACTACAAACTATATTCTCACGCAAATGTCAGAAAACGGCGCCGAATTTGCAGATGCGCTGAAGGAGGCTCAGCAAAAGGGCTATGCCGAGGCTGATCCCACATCGGATATTGAAGGTCACGATGCGGCAAGAAAGATCGTTATTCTCGCAGCTCTTGCATACGGAAAGCTTATTTCCCCAGAGGATATCCACTGTGAAGGTATAACAAAGATAGATTCCGGGGATGTTGCCTTTGCAAGTGAGCTTGGCGGTCACTCAATAAAGCTTATCGGTCACGCAGAAAAGGTTGGCGAAAAGGTTCTTGCTTTTGTTGCCCCCCGTCTCATACCGGCATCAAATCCTCTACATGATATTTCCGATGTATTCAATGGTATTCTCGTTAGCTGTGATATGCTGGGAGATGCAATGTTTTATGGCAGAGGCGCAGGCAAGCTGCCAACTGCAAGCGCAGTTGTTTCCGATGTTATCGACATTGCTATAAAGAACGAAATGAAGGCCGGCTCGGCAAAATGGACAGATGCTGAGAAAAACGACATTGCTTCAATAGAAGATCATGTTTGCAGTCATTACTTCAGAATTTCCGGCTGTGAAAAATGTATGGGCAAGGTGTTCGCAAGTGTCGAAGCAAGTGCTGTATGCAACGGCGAATGTGCATTTATTACTTTGCCTATCTCCGAAAAGGAAGCTTTGGCAAAAGAAAAAGAATTTGCTGACAACGGAATAGTGGTTCTTTCAAGGATCAGAGTTCTGTAATAGAAAAAGCTGAGCCTATTGTGCACATTCTAAAGGACAGTTTTGCTAAATACAATTGAATACGTTACCTACCGACAAAAAGAGGACGAAGAAAATAAAAATTCTTCGTCCTCTTTTCTTGACAAGCACTACTTAATTTAACATATTAAAACACTATAAATAAATCTCTGTTTTGTATTGAAAAATAAAAAAGAATGTGATATAATATGTGTGTCACATCATCTTAATAATGAAAATAACCTACAAGGGGATACTATACCCTTTTTCCAAACCATACTATATTTCGGTAGAAATACGGTATCGCAATAATCGGCTTGGAAAAGTAGGTTATAGATGGTGTGACAACTACGCGAGAGGTATTCTACGGTGTCATCTCGCAAGGGGTGGCACCTTATTTTTTGTATGGAAGAAAAAATTTGTTCGTTTTTTGGACACCGTGACGTTAATATAACCGACAGATTATATGCGATGACTACTGCCGAAATTATGAGAGCAGTGGAACTCGGATGCCATACTTTTTATTTTGGGGGTTATGGTACTTTTGACCATATTTGCCACGAAATTGTAACAAAAATAAGAGACGAAAACCCAGAGCTTAAAATCAGGCGACTATACTGTGTTTCACAGGAACGATATTTGCATAAAAGTGTGCGTTATTTCAATCGTGATGACTATGACGAAATCATATATCTTATGCCTTCCTTTGTGGGATGGTATAGAAGTATTTATTTTCGGAATTGTGCAATGATAGACCAAAGCGATCTTATAATCTTTTATGCAGATAGCAAAGAGGACAGTGGAGCTTATAAGGCCTATAAATACGCAAAAAAGAAAAGAGATAAGAAGATTGTTAATCTTTGGGAAAATTGACCTACCGACAAAAATAGGACGAAGAAAATAAAAATTCTTCGTCCTCTTTTCTTGACAAGCACCGGATTTGTGGAAGCAAATGCCAAATAGATGTGTAGCTTTCGCTTACGCAAAAGTGAAGTTGCTTTGTGACCCTAAGGACACAAAGCCTATGCTCAGCTTTTTCTATTTAATTCGCAGAGTTCATCTTAAGATAAGCGTTTATAAAGCCGTCAATATCACCGTCCATAACTGCGTCAATATTTCCGTTTTCAAAGCCTGTTCTTGTGTCCTTTGCAAGGGTGTATGGCATAAATACATATGAGCGTATCTGTGCACCCCATTCAATATTTGTTTTATTACCCTGAATATCCTCGATCCTTTCAAGATTTTCGCGGATCTTTATTTCCATAAGCTTGCTTTTCAGCATCTTCATGGCTGTTTCCTTGTTCTGGAGCTGAGAACGCTCTGTCTGACAACCAACAACTATTCCTGTCGGAATATGAACGATTCGGATAGCAGAATCGGTCTTGTTGATGTGCTGACCTCCTGCACCGCTTGAACGGTGAGCAGTCACCTCAATATCCTCAGGGCGAATGACTATATCATCGTTTGCATCGTCAAATTCAGGCAGTACCTCAACCGATGCAAAAGAAGTGTGTCTTCTTCCTGCAGAGTCATAGGGAGAAACACGAACAAGGCGATGAACACCGTTTTCGCTCTTCAGATATCCGTAAGCGTTTTCACCCTCAACCATGACAGATGCACTTTTAAGGCCCGCCTCTTCTCCGTCAAGCCAGTCAAGGAGCTTAACTGTAAAGCCCTTTTTCTCTGCCCAACGGGTTATCATTCTGTATAGCATAGATGCCCAATCCTGTGCCTCTGTTCCGCCTGCGCCCGGGTGGAAAGACACAATGGCATTGTTTCTGTCATATTGGCCGGAAAGCAATATTTCTATTCTCTGGCGTTCGGATTCTTTTTTTACAAATTCAAGCTCGCTCTCAACATCGGCAACGCAGCTCTCGTCATTTTCTTCTATCCCCATATCGGCAAGCACTATAGCATCCTCAAGACGATACACCAAATTGTCATAAGCCTCTATCTTATCTTTGCCGTTTTTTATCTGGCGAAGCACCTTGGTGGATTTTTCTGTATCGTTCCAGAACTCGCTATCCTGTGTAGTCTCTTCCATTCTTGCAACATTCTCTCTAACCGAGTCAATGCTCAGCGAATTTCCAAGTTCCTTTACCTCATCCTCAAGAGCAAGCAGTTCTCTTTTTGCATTTTCAAGTGCTACTATCATATAATATATCCTTTCAGACAAATTTACACATTCTATATTATAACATATTATTCGCTATTTGGCAAGATATTTATTTCAAATATATTTCTTTTGTCGGTAGTTTTGTAAAATCAATGTAAAATTCTCTGTAAATACCTTGACAGACAGGTATTGCTGTGTTATACTTATATCAGTAAAAGAGAGTAGAAGCATTCGAGAGAATGTTCCGATGCCCGTCAGAACGGCTTTCGCCCGGGATTCGGATGTCATAAAATCATGATTTTCAAGACTTTTACGGCGAAAGCCGTGAAAGTCTTTTTTTAGCTAAAAGACAACCTTTTACTAAAGAAAGCAAATATTTTTTTGGAGGTATCATTATGTTTGGATTACCACTTCCCGCAGCAATTGCTATCATCATTGCAGGCATTGCCCTTCTCATTTTTGTTATCGGTTATCTAAAAGCACCGCCGGATACTGCTTATATCATATCCGGTCTTGGAAAAAAACGTATACTTATAGGAAAAGCCGGCTGGCGTGTTCCCTTCTTTGAGCGAGTTGACAAGCTTTCTTTGAAGGTCATGCAGGTTGATGTAAAAACAAGTGAGGCTGTCCCCACAAACGAATTTATTAACGTTTCGGTTGACGGTGTTGCAAACATCAAGGTGTCATCCGATCCGGAGCACCTTAAGCGCGCTGCAGAGGCCCTTCTCGGAATGACAAAGGCTGAACTTGTAAGCCTTGTTACGCAGGTGCTTGAAGGTAATATGCGTGAGATCGTCGGTTCGGTAGGTCTTAAGGAAATGGTTCAGGACCGTCAAGGCGTTGCTAAAAAGATCACCGAAAATGTTGTTCCCGATATGGAAAAGCTTGGTATTGAGGTTGTAAACTTCAATATTCAAAACTTTAAAGACAATGCCGGAACTATCGAGAACATGGGTATTGACAATGTTGAGCAGATCAGAAAAAATGCACAGATAGCAAAAGCAAACGCTCAGCGTGATATAGCTATAGCAACAGCCAATGCCGAAGAAGAGGCTAATGCAATAAAGGTTCAGGCTGATAAAAAGATTGCAGAGCAAAACGCCGAGCTTGCCGTTCAGCAGGCAGAAATGCAGGTTAGAGCTGACACAAAAAAGGCAGAGGCCGACGCAGCATATTCCATTCAACAGGAAAATCAGCGTAAAACTATCGAGATAACAAAGGCAAATGCCGATATAGCCCGCAGAGAAAAGGAAACTGAGATTGCCGAAAGAGAGATCGCTATAAAAGAGCGCAAGCTTGACGCAGAGGTTCGCAAAGCGGCAGATGCAATGAAATATCAGGCTGAAAAGGAAGCTGAGGCTGACCTTATCCGCCGTCAGAGAGACGCTGAAGCAAAGGCATATGAAGCTATAAAAGAAGCCGAAGCAAAGAAGGCTGAGGCTGAGGCATTGCGCTTTGCCATGGAGCAGGAGGCTGAGGGTATCAGAGCCAAGGGTATTGCTGAGGCTGAGGCTATCGAAAAAAAGGCTGAGGCTCAAAAAAGAATGGGTGAGGCTTCCATTATCGAAATGTATCTTGCTGCCCTTCCCGAGGTTGTTAAAAATGCCGCCGCTCCTCTTGCTCAAACCGACAAGATCGTTATGTATGGCGACGGAAATTCCACCAAGGTCATCAAGGACGTTATGAACAGCACAAGCCAGATAATCGAAGGCATGAAGGAGTCAACCGGCATAGATCTTCAGGCATTGCTTGCCGGCATAGTTGGCGGCAGGACCGCTATAAGCACAGCCCGGCAGGATCCGCCCTGTGAGCCATCTGTTTTACCTGAAGAAACAAGCATCGAAAACACCGAAGCTTAAACAAAGAGCCTGCCCTTCGGGGCAGGCAACTAAAAAAGATCTAACATTTTATTCAGGAGTGAAATATGGGATTTATGGGATTTGGGGGATTTGAGGTAATATTCTTTTTGATGTTTTTCCTCTTCTTCGCATTCTTTATCATTCAGATGATAAGGGGTATTGCCGAATGGGGAAAAAATAACGCCTCTCCAGAGCTCACGGTCAGCGCAAAAGTGGTCACCAAGCGCTCTCACCGAAGCCATCATCACCATTCAAACGGTCATCACCACACCTCCTCTACATACTATGTCACCTTCGAATTTGAAAGCGGAGATAGAATGGAGCTTAGAGTGAGCGGGAGTGAATATGGCATGATTGCAGAAGGAGATATGGGAAGGCTCACCTTCAAAGGTACACGATATCTTTCTTTTGAAAGAACATATTAAACAGCTTTAAAGCCGGTCGCAGAAATGCGGCCGGCTTTGGCTTATTTTTTTAACCACGTGGAGGGCGATAGTGCTATTATCAGCGGAAAGATCTCAAGTCTGCCAAGAAGCATCGCAAAAGACAAAGCCAGCTTTGACAGGGGCGAATATGCCGCATAGCTTGACATGGGACCTGCCGCTCCAAATGCAGGACCAACATTGTTAAAGCAGGAAACTGCAGCAGAAAAATTCGTTTCAAAATCAAAGGGCTCAATGCTGAGAAGTAAAAACACCGACAAAAGACAGATCATATATATCGCAAAATACATACCCACACTGTTAAGTGTGTTTTCTTCAAGCTGTTTATCTTCAAAACGTACAGAACGAACGCTTCTCGGGTGGATCATCCGCTTTATCTCACTGCGTATCATTTTGAAGAGTATGACCACTCTCGAAACCTTCAGACCGCCTGCTGTTGAGCCTGCACAGCCGCCAATGAACATCAGCAAGAGTAGTATTCCCTTGGAAAATCCCGGCCAAAGGTTAAAATCTGCCGTTGAGTATCCCGTTGTTGTAATGAGGGAGGATACCTGAAATGCCGCCGCTCTGAGAGAATCGCCCACTCCCTTCATATAAGGCATTAGGTTGACCGTTATTGCCGCAGTGCTAATTGACACGATAGCTAAATACACCCAAAGCTCTGTGCTTCTGAGAGCAGAACCTGCCTTTCTTGCAAGTGCAAGATAATAGAGATTGAAATTTATGCCGAAAATAAGCATAAATACAGTTATGACCCACTGGATATATGGACTGTATGAGGCAACGCTGTCAGCCTTTATGCCAAACCCGCCTGTTCCTGCGGTTCCAAAAGCATGAATAAAGCTTTCAAACAATCCCATACCGCCAAAAAGCAGAAAAGCTACCTGCAAAAGCGTCATTACAACATAAATAAGATAAAGAATTTTTGCCGTGTCCTTTGCTCTCGGAACAAGCTTTCCGACGATAGGCCCCGGCATTTCCGCCCTCATAATGTGAATAGATCTGTCAGAAATGTTGGGCAGAACAGCCATAACAAAAACAAGCACTCCCATTCCACCAACCCAATGGGTAAAGCTTCGCCAAAAGAGCAAGCCCCGGCTCATCTCCTCAACATTTGTGAGAATAGAAGCCCCCGTTGTGGTAAATCCGCTTACCGTCTCAAAAAAAGCATCAATATAAGAGCCTATCTCTCCGCTTATATAAAAAGGCAGAGCACCAATGGCAGAAAGCGACGTCCAGGCAAGGGCAACGGTAAGAAAACCCTCTCTTGCATAAATAATATGAGCTTGAGGCTTTGAAAAAGCAACAAGACTCAGCCCAATCCCTGCAGCAATACCTATGGCGATAAGAAACGAATAAACACAGCTCTCCCTGTATATCAGAGAAACAGCTGCCGGCAGCAAAAGCAAAAATGCTTCAACAAGAATCATCTGCCCCGTTGTATAAAAAACCATTTTGCGATTCATCGTTTCACCAAGCCTTATCTGATAATATCCGCAAGATCATCAATACGCTGATGAGCCGCCACTATTATCACCTTGTCACCCGCCATTATCACATCATTTCCTGCAGGAATTATCGTCTTTCTCGCTCTCATTATTCCAGCAATGAGTATCTCATTTTTCAGATCCATATCCTTCAGGGGAATATTAAGCAAAGGGAAATCAGACTTCACAGAAAACTCCAGCGCCTCTGCATTTCCGTCCATAAGCTTATACAGAGTTTCAACATTACTGCTTCCCTCTGAATTCTGAAGAGCGCGGGCATATCTCGTTATAACATCCGAAACCGTCTTTCTCGGAGACACGATGCAGTCAAGGCCGAGCCTTGCCGCCATAGAAGCAAATTCATCACGATTCACCTTTGAAATAACCTTTGAAACCTTTTGAGATGAGGCAAAGAATGACAGCAGTATATTTTCTTCATCTTTTCCCGTGAGAGAAATGAATGCGTCCATCTGTGGAAGCCCCTCTTCAAGAAGCAGCTCCTGATCTGCACCGTCACCGTTTATCATCGAAACACCGCCAAGCTTATCGCAAAATTCAAGGCATCGCTCTCGGTCAAGCTCAACTATCTTAACAGCACAGCCTGACGAAAGCAGTATCTCAGAGAGATAATATGCCGTTTTGCTTGCACCCAAAATCATAATGTTGCGAGCTTGTCTTTGCATAAGTCCCAGCATTTTCATAAGACGCTGCGTCTCATCGCTTGGGGCTGTAAGCGCAATGCGGTCACCGCTCTTCAGCACAAAATTTCCGTCCGGTATGTAGACCTGATCCTCTCGCTGAACAACACAAACAAGAAAGCCTGCCTTATATTTTTTTCTTACATCAATAAGGCTCATACCGTCAAGAGGAGAATCAGCTCTGAGTATCAGCTCCACCATTTCAAAGCTCTTGCCTGAAAAGGTCTCGATTTTAGCCGCAGACGGAAGCTTTAATACATTGTATATTTCCCTTGCCGTCAGTAGCTCGGGGTTTACAGAAAGCGACAATCCCAGCTCCTTTTGCATAAAAACAAGATTCTGGTCATTATAATCGGGGTTGTTGATCTTTGCGATAGTGTGTCCTGCCCCCATTCTTCTCGCAACAAAGCAAGAAAGCATATTCAGCTCGTCAGAACCCGTTGCGGCTATAAAGAGATCGCATTTTTCTATATTAGCCTCTCCGAGAGTGTCACAGTCAACTCCGTTTCCGCACACACCCATAACATCGTAAAGATTTGTTATATTATTTATCACATTCAGATCATTATCAACAGCAATAACATCGTGACCCTCAGATACGAGGCTTGCAATAATAGTCGAACCGATCTTTCCGCATCCCACAACAGTTATATTCATTTTCTGCTCCTTTTTAGGCTTTATCAAGTATATTATACACCAAATCAAGTAAAATTACCATACTTTTCTTATTTTTCTTTGCAGTAAATCTATTATGATCAAGTCTTCTTCACAAAAGCCGTCTTTTCGACATAAAATAAGTATAGACGCAGACGAGTGCTGCGCAGAAAAGGAGAAAAATATGCAAAACAGAAATTACAGATATGCACCTGTATTCTCTGCCCCCGAAAGTGTAAGAAGGGGTAACAATATGCAGGATGCAAGGCCAAATTGCCAAGGGCTGTATCCGGACAGCGAAGGATGCGGCGGCGTTAGAGAGCCAATGGTTTTGGCAATGGCTTATGTGCTGAGTCAGCCATTTGAAAATCTTTATACCCCGGGTGACGCTTTAAAGGCAGGAACTGTATTTATGGATCTGAATCTACCTTATGGAGGAAGGCTATGCTGAGAAATGAAAACGCAAGCTCAAGAAGCAGAAACACAGCACTTGAAGAAATAGGAAAGCTCAGCTTTGCAATAGACGACCTGAGACTTTATCTTGACACACATCCAAATTGCACCGAAGCTCTTGAAATGATAAAGGAATATCTTGGCAAAAGAAAAATGCTTATGGATAGTTTCACCGAGAAATTCGGTGCTCTTGACGCATATGGCTTAGTATGCGGCGACGGTTGGGTATGGAATGAGGGCTATATGCCCTGGGAAGCTTACGAAGGAGGCTGCTGATATGTGGGAATTTGAGAAAAGACTTCAATATCCTGTTAAGATAAAAAATCCTGATGCAAGAGCTGCAAAGGTGATACTTTCACAGTATGGGGGACCTGACGGTGAGCTCGGTGCTTCCCTGCGCTATCTTTCTCAGCGCTTCACAATGCCGGATCCCAGAGTTGCCGGACTTCTTACAGATATAGGTACAGAAGATAAAAATTGTGCATCTCTTTTTTAATCTTTTAATAAACTTCGTGGGTTCAAAAAAAGTAAGCACCTCCAAAATTGTTGCTTTGGAGATGCTTGTTTTTATTAAACTATCATATTCTTGCAACGCCTGTTTTGTTTGCGGCGTCGATAACTGCTTTTGCAACAACGGGAGCAACGCTCTTATTAAGCGCAGAAACGATGATATTCTCCTCGTTAAGCTCACTTTCGGGAATAAGGGATGCAAGCGCATGAGATGCGGCAACCTTCATTTCTTCATTGATGCAAGATGCGCGGCAATCAAGCGCACCGCGGAAAATACCGGGAAATGCAAGTAGATTGTTGATCTGGTTGGGGAAATCGGAGCGTCCTGTTCCAACGATCCTTGCGCCGGCTTCTTTTGCAAGATCGGGCATGATCTCGGGGGTGGGGTTTGCCATGGGGAAAACAATAGAGTTTTCTGCCATGCTTGCAATCATTTCTTTAGTTACAATATTGGGAGCAGAAACACCAACAAAAATATCAGCCCCCTTGAGTGCATCTGCCAGGGTTCCTGTTTTGTGATCGGCATTTGTTATAGCTGCCATTGCCGCCTGAGCAGGATTCATTCTGTCGTCACCCTCGCAAAGGATTCCGTTTATGTCACACATAAGCATCTTCTTCGGGTCTGCACCCATATTGATCAGATGCTTTGCGATTGAGATTCCCGCAGCGCCGGCTCCACTCATTGTGATGCGAACATCACCGAGCTTTTTGCCAACGACCTTAAGCGCATTAAGGAGAGCAGCTGCAACAACTATCGCTGTGCCGTGCTGGTCATCGTGGAATACGGGAATATCGCAGGTTTCCTTCAGTCGGCGTTCGATCTCAAAGCAGCGAGGAGCAGAAATGTCCTCAAGATTGATGCCGCCGAAGCTTCCTGCAAGAAGCGTGATAGTGTTGACAATGGTGTCAACATCCTTAGAACGAATGCAAAGGGGGAAAGCATCAACATCGGCAAATTCTTTGAAAAGCACACACTTTCCTTCCATAACGGGCATGCCTGCCTCGGGACCGATATCGCCAAGACCAAGAACGGCTGTTCCATCGGTGATTACGGCAACAAGGTTCTTGCGGCGTGTAAGCTCATAGGACTTATTTACATCCTTCTGGATCTCAAGACAAGGCTCTGCAACACCGGGGGTATATGCGAGAGACAGATCCTGACGATTCTCTACGGGAACACGGGAAACGACCTCGATCTTGCCGTTCCACTCATAATGCTTTTGAAGCGATTCTTCTCTGATATTCATAAGATAAAACACCCTTCCATTTGTAAGTTATCAGAATTAGTCCTCAAAGGGGAACTTATAGTCAAGTCCGAGCTCATCGCGAACAGCGATAAATTCCTTCTGAACAGACTCGTTTATCGGAACACCCGCGTGGCGAGCCAAGCGGATCTCATATTCCTTCTCACCTGCTGTGTAGATGCGCTCTGCACCGGGTGCTTTCTTTGTGGAGCGAACCTCACGGATGATATCGCCTGCCTTCTTGCGGCAAAGATCCTCGCCAAGGAAATGCTCTGTATCAATAGCGATAAAGAAGTGACCGAGACCGAAGGGAACCTTTTCACCATTTGCGCCCTTGCCTGTTAGAGCTTTACCGTACTGACCGTCCTGAAGAACAGCACTGAGAAATTCAACAAACATCGCGAAACCGTAGCCCTTGTAGCCGCCAAGCTCTTCGCCGATACCGCCAACGGGAGTGAGAGCAGCATCTCCGCTTCCGATTCTCTTCAGAGCCGCACCTGCATCACCTGTAACAGCCTTTCCGTCGGGGCCGACAACAGTGCCGTCAGCAAGCTCGTGACCTATTCTCTCATAGTATTCGAGCTTACCGTTCTGAGTAATAGATGTAGCGCAGTCAAAGTTGAAGTCGAAGGCTTCGTCGGTAGGAACACCGAGAGTGAGAGGGTTTGTGCCGAATGCACCCTCAACACCAAAGGTAGGAGCAACTGTGGGACGTGCGTTTGTACCTGTCATACCGATACAGCCTGCTTTTGTAGCCATAGAGGTATAATATCCTGCGATACCGTAGTGGCAGGAATTACGAACAACTACCATACCCATACCGTATTTTTTTGCCTTTTCTATAGCCATGCTCATAGCCTTGTGACCAATAACCTGACCCATACCGTCGTGACCGTCTACAACTGCGGTAGTTTCGGTTTCCTTGATCACCTCAAAGTTAGTTACAGGGTTCTGGATTCCTGCCTTTATTCTGTCAAGATAAACGGGCTTAAAACGGTTGCATCCGTGAGATTCGATACCACGCTTGTCCGATTCAAGCAGAACGTCGGCACAGATCTCGGCGTCTTGGCGCGGAACACCGTATCCAACAAAAGAATCAATTACAAAGTTTGTGATCGTTTTCCAATCAACAATGTTTGTTTTTGCCATTATGCTAATCCTCCCAAGTATATTTATTTTGACAATTATATCACAAAATAAACAGCGTTTCAAGTGTTTTGACGAAACTTTGTGAAAAATTTGTCATCTTTTACAAATATAAACGCAAGCAATCTGTTTTTTCTTGCGTGAGAAGATTGAATATAGCATTATAATCGTGACCTCTGCCAACAGTTTTATATTGCAAATATATTGGATGCAGCATAAAAGACAGATGAATCTCCAAGATATTATTTGGATGAACGATGATCTTTTTTGTTATTCGAGCAAACAATTCCCCGCCCATTTCCTCATCGCAAAGTGAAAATATTTTTGTCAGCAGCTCGTATTTGCTTTGCAGAGAATATTTTGTTGTATCAAAATTATTACTGTTTTTGAGAGCTGTTATCTTGCTTCGGATCTCTGAAATTTTGTTTTCCTTGTCCTCTTTTACTGTCATATAAACGCTATCCGAAACAATGCCGGATATCAGCTTGTCGGTCAAAACTATCAGTTCGTTATTAAGCAAGGACAGCCTTTTTTCAAGCAACTTTATCTGTGCCGAACCATCCTGCACAATGTCAAGATTTTCAACAGCCTTTGAAACCTCTCTGAATAGCTCACATTTATTGCAGGAAATGATTTGGGTAGTTATATCCTTCAGTGCTATTTTGAGGACCTTATCATTGACACGCTTGTTGTTACAACCAACTTTATACGTTTCACCCGAATCTGATGTGAGCTTTTTCTCCTGACCGTGCCGATGGTTTTCAAAGCATATCAGGGCTTTATAGTCTGAGCTTTTTAATCTCTTTGTATAGCTTATATATCGACTGCCGCAGCAACCGCAAAAAACCTTACCTGATGTCCAATATCGGTTTGAATATTTAATCTTTATTTCATCAGACGGCTTATTCTCCTTCAGCAAAAACTGTACCTTTTCCCAAAGTTCACGGGTTATTATGGCACTTTCCGCGTGGTGGTCTGTTATATAGACCATTTGAGATTCTCCGTTGTTATATTTCTTTTTATGAGTTAGGGGATCGGGAGTGTAAGTTTTTCCTTGCGCCAGATCGCCCACATATTTTTCATTTTTAAGTATCCGCAGAACGGCTGTGCTTGACCAACCGTTTTTGAAACGCTTTGTTTTGATACCTTTTGTTTCAAGACGTCGGGTAATTATATGCGTTCCGTCACCTGCCGCAAACCATTCGAAAATGCTTTTTATGACCGCAGCTTCCTCGGGTATGATCTCAAATTTCTGCATGCCCTGTTCATCTCTCGTGATGCGGTAGCCAAACATTTCCCGTCGTCCGAAAACAACACCCCTTTGCATTTGCTGCCGGTGTCCCCATTTTACACGTCTTGATGTTCTCAGGCTCTCCTTTTCTGCAGCGGTGGCAGCCTCAACAAGCCTTTCTCGATAATCATCACTTTCTGTATTTATGTCGTCTGAGAGGAACCATATATATATTTCTTTTTTTCGCAGATCCTCAACGATGTTAAGAAGATCACGAACATTTCGTGAAAAACGTGAAACCTCTTTTGTCAAAATGATATCTATGTTTCTTTTGTGAGCAAGAGAGATCATTCTATTAAATTCATCTCTCTTTTCAAGAGATGTTCCGCTTATCCCCTCGTCAGCAAAAATACCAACATTGTTCCAATTGATGTGTTTTTCAAAATACCCCGAGAAAAACATTTTCTGCGCTGTGAGTGAATTTTTTTGATCAAATTCGTCTGTGGATACACGGCAGTAGGCACACACACTGTGTTTTTCACCGTCATTTATTTTAAGGACTTTTTTAATCGGTTCTATTATTTGTGTTTGTGACATCTTCACTCTCCTCTCCTATGACTTTTAGCACAAAATTTTTATATTCCTCTGCAAAAGCTGAAATTTCTTCCTTGTTTATAAACAGATCGTTCGGATTGGTTAACAATTGAATCGCTCCCTTTCTGAATAATATTCAAAAAATTATATGCAGACAATATCAGCAATAGTAACAAGAGCACCCGAATAATAAACAATTTTAAACAGATCAGGGAACAGAGGAGCTTGCACATCTTGAGATCATAGGCACAATAGTGCGCCAATTAACCCGAAATCTGTCGGTTGAACAGCTGAAGGCAGAGGGCTTTGACGCATACTTTGTGGATCATACAACCGGAATATATCCGGCTTCTGCCGCAGGTGTTCCCTTCACCGCCGCATATCTGCAGTCTAAAGGCGATCCGCTTACAGACCTGACTGAAGATATGGGTGCAGAACAAAAAGCCAGAACCACCTATGAAAATATTTTAAAGCTTGTTGACGACCCGGATGTACTGGATCCAATAAAATTTCTCAGAGAAAGAGAAATCGTACACTTCCAGAGATTCGGAGAAGCCATGGGAATGGTGAGAGAAAAGCTCAATTCAAAGAATTATTATCAATACAATCCTGCATTCCCCCTGAAGTGATACAAATTCAGGCACAAAACGGATGAGCTGAACTTAAAAGTTCAGCTCATCCGTTTTTAGGTGTATGACCGTATTTTTTCTTATACAGGCGAATAAAAAATGACAGATTTGAAAATCCCGATGCATATGCCGCTTCCGAAACATTATATTCACCGCTCTGCAATTTATTTTTAGCGTTTAACAGCCGAATGTCATTCCTGTATTCTATAGGGGACATTCCCATATATTCACGAAACAATCTGCGAAAATTTGCTTCGCTCATTTTGCACAGCTCCGCATAGTATGTTATCCTTCTGTTTTCATTAAGACTTTCAACTATTTCGGAAAGCGCAGGCTGAAGCTTTTTGTATTTTTGCGGAATTTTATCATAGCTTTCATCTATCCTCCACAAAAGCTCATAAAGGCATGAAAGGTAATAGAATGGATGATATGCAATATGATTATTTGAAGGACGAAAAAAAGCCTCGATAAGCTCACAGGATTTTGGAAGTTGAATTTTCACAGGGTCTGACAGATAGTCTGGCAATTCACCCGAAATAAGATCGAATTGTACAATTTTAATTTTAGTTTTATCTTCAAGATATATCCCCGAATATACACAGCCTTTTGGAATAAAAATGAGTTCTCCCTTTTCGGCACATATGTCGCCAATGCTGCTATCAATAAATGAATCAAGCATTTTTCCGTTTGAAGTATATATAAATCCGTGCTTTTCTCTGCCGTTTTTAAAGAAATGTTTGTAGTTTTTCGGCCTTGATACGCTCTGAACATCTATGTTTCCAACTCTGAACCCGGGCTCGTTTAAATTATATTGATTTTTCATATTATCACCTCGCTGATATTTTACCGCATTCCCTTTTAATTGTCAATATAAAAATGATCGAATAGTGTTAAAAAATATCGTATTTGAAATTGTTTTCAATATGAAACCGTGCTATAATAAGGAAAAAGGAGGTATAATTATGAAAAAGAATTTCTTGCTGAAAAGCAAAAATTCCGAGAAGCTCTATTTTGAGTGCGCAAGGGATCTGCCGATAATTGATTTTCATAATCATATCAATGTCGGAGATATAAAAACAGATAAAAAATATGAGAACATCGTTTCTTTGTGGCTATCGTCAGACCCATATAAGCATCGCCTGATGCGCATATGCGGAATTGAGGAGCATTATATCACGGGCGATGCAGAGCCATTTGAAAAATTTGAAAAGTTTTGCACTATATTTCCCTATCTTGCAGGAAATCCCGTTTACGATTGGTCGCGCATGGAGCTTTCGGATATTTTCGGAATAGAAGATATTATAAACGAAAAAAACGCACGCATAATATACGACAAAACAAACGAAATGCTCTCTTCGGATGAATTTTCCTGCTGTGGCATACTTTCACGCTTTAATATCGAATATCAGTCTCCCGTTGCAACCCTGCTTGAAGATATTTCGGGCTTTGACGGCAAAATGGCTGCGCCATCACTTAGGGCTGACGAGTTGCTTGACCCAACAGAAAAATTCAAGTCAGAGCTTGAAGCAAAAAGCGGAATTGCAATTGCGGATAAGGATACATATATAAGATCCGTTTCAGCTATGCTTGACCGTTTTTCAGACAAAGGTTGCAGGTTTGCAGATCATTCTCTTGATGCTAAATTTTTTGAAGAGGATAAAGACGGTCAAAAGACTGAAATGCTGGTAAAGCTCGGCTGTGAATATGCAAAACGTGGGTGGACATTGCTTTTACACATAAACGCAAAAAGAAAAACAAGCCCAAGACTGCTTTCTCTTGCCGGTCCTGCCGGCGGCTTCGCTTCTGTGGGTGAAAGCTTTGATGTTTCTGCTATTGCAGATCTGCTGGGCAAAATGGAAGCCCTTGGTGCTATGCCGGACACGGTGATCTTCCCCCTCAACATGAGCGATCAAGCCCCTCTTGCGGTAATGCAAGGGTCATTTTCAGAGGACGGAACAGCCTCAAAAGTACAGCTTGGACCCGCCTGGTGGTGGTGTGACCATTCATTTGGCATTGTCAATACCCTCAATTCCATTTCATCATTTGGTGTTTTATCTCGGTTTATCGGTATGACAACAGATTCAAGGAGCATCCTGTCCTTTATCAGACATGATTATTTCAGGCGTTTACTATGCTCATGGATAGATAAACAAAATACCGAAGGTGATTGGGATCTGCCCACTGAGATTCAAAAAGAGTTTGTAAGAAAAATTTGTTATCAAAATGTAAAGGATAAAATAAAGAAAGGCATAAAAAAATGAAAAATGTATTCAGCAACAAAATTGCCGTTGTAACAGGTGCAGGGGGAACACTCTGCTCAGAGATTGCGATCAAACTTGCTCTCGAAGGAGTAAAGGTATTCCTTGTAGGAAGAACGGAAGAAAAACTAATCAAAACAGCAGAAAAAATCAAAGAGCTTGGCGGTGCCGATGCAACGGTCTTTCCGTGTGACGTTACCGATAATGAATCCGTGACAAAGCTTGCCGAAGCTGTAGAGAAAGCGGGTGGATGCGACTATCTTATAAACGGTGCAGGCGGAAACAACATAAAAGCTATGCCCACTATCACAAAATTTGATCCCCGAGAGCTTACAGGAGCTCTTCCTGAGGGAGATCGTGGCTTATATGATATTGATATGGAGGCTTTTGAGAGCGTTCTTGATATCAATATAATGGGAACAGTTTATCCCACTATGGCATTCGCTAAGCAGATGATTAAAAAAGGCGGAGGATCGGTGATAAATTTTGCTTCAATGAACACATACTGTCCTCTTACCCGTTGCTTTGCCTATGCAATGAGCAAGGCTGCCATATCTAACCTTACAAAGTCATTTGCAGCATATTTTGCACATGCAAAGATACGCATAAATGCCATTGCCCCCGGCTTTATGGTGAACGAGCGAAGCAAAAATTATCTCGGTACTGTTGAAGATGGCCTCACAAAACGCGGCCAGCAGGTAATAGGACATACACCTATGGAAAGATTTGGAGAAGCAAGTGACCTTGTTGGCTGTGTAAAGTGGCTGCTAAATGAAGAAGCATCGGGATTTGTAACAGGAATAACAGTTCCTGTTGACGGCGGTTTCCTTACTCTTTCGGGAGTTTAATATATAAGGGTAAACTATTATATTTTGCTAAATATGCCTCCAAATTCAACATTTCTTATTACTGTTGAATAAAACATACCGGCATAAATTAAAGGAAGAGGAGTTTTAAAAATGATATCAATTAAAAATGAAGTAATTAAAAAACAGAATAATTTTTGGAGTCAGTGCCTGTTTCACCCAACAGATGCCGTAGAGGATCCCTGGGGTAGGCGTATTCTTGACAAAATTGCCGCAGACCACGCAATAAATACAGTTCGTATATATACGATGTTTGAGGACATCGTTTATATCGGCGAAGATGGTAAGCTTTGCTATGATTTCCGTCTAAGTGACCTGCGCCTTGATTATCTTGTCGAATGTGGCTTTAATCTGCTTCTTGCTTATGGCGGTATGCCCGATTGCATTGCAGAAACTACTGATTATAAAACTGTAGTTGCAAAGGAAAAGACAAGATACAAAGGGAAAAAGTGGAATGCTTCTCCCGCAAAGGACTGGGCGCTTTGGGAAGAGATATGCTATGAATATACAAAGCACATTTTGGAACGTTATGGCCTCGAAACTGTATCAAAATGGCGTCTCCAATGCTTCAATGAGCCTGATATACCGCATTTTTTCCTTCCCCAGTATCCCGAAACTGCTGAAGATTCGATAAAATACCGTATCCCTGCTTACTGCAAGATGTATGAATCTTTTGAGAAAGGTATTCGCCGTGCTTCTGAGAAGGTGAAGTTAGGCGGCCCCGCACTTGCACATACCAATGAATTCCTCGGAGCATTCCTCGACTATGTAAAGGAAAATGATCTGAAGCTTGATTTCATTTCGGTTCATAATTACGGAACGTATCCGGAATTTTTAAATGATGGAACAAGACCTATAAGCGTGAAAAACAATATGAATGTTCACAAAGGTATGGTTGATACCGTTAAGGCCCATGGCTTTGGTGATGTTCCTTTGCTTCTTGACGAATGGGGAATGTCTGCCTGCGGCTGGATGAACCGTGAACTGTGTCCGACACTTATGGTAAGAGAAACAGAGGTATTTTCTGCTTATTTTGCTAAGCTGATACATGAATTTGTTTATTCTGAATACAAAATGGATATGCTTTGCATTTGCCTTTCGGGACAGCATGAAATGGAGGAAGATTTTACAGGCTTCCGCAATTTCTTCACCCTTAATTTCATCACAAAGCCTATATATAATACATATATTCTGGCAAACAGATTAGGAGAGGATCTTCTCGCCTCTGATTATGGTGAAAATCTTTTTGTTGTGCCAACGAAGAATGAAAAGGGAAATTATTCTGTGATGATCTCTTATTCCTCCGAAAATTTTGAAGAAAATATCCCTGAAATAAAAGAAGAGATCACTTTTGATGAGGATATTTCGGGAAAGACTGTACGAGTATGGTGCATAGATAAAAACACCACTAACCCCTACAGGACTTGGATCAATATGGGTATGCCAGAAATAAAGGACGATGTTGTGACTGCGCTGCGCCGCGAGGGAACACTAACGCCAATAAGAGAATTCACATCTGAAGGCAGCTCACTTTCCCTTTCTTTCACACCCAATTCAACATATCTTATCACTGTTGACTAATGCAAAAAGGCACCAAACCGTACTTTTAGCACGGTTTGGTGCCTTTGTTTTTCTCACAGATAATATTCGGTTTCCTCTTTTATCTCTTTTCTCATAAAAAAAAGCATAGTTATATTTATTATCGTCATAACTGCAAGAGCAATATCCGCCATTTGCCAAACCGCTTTACCTATCTGCATTGCTCCAACAAAAATGCCAGCTATATAAATAAGCTTAAAAGCACTGTGTATTTTTGTGTTTTGGGTTATATACCCGAGAGTTACACTGCCGTAATATGCCCAGCATATTATCGTTGCAAACGCAAATGCAAAAACCATAATAAATATCATCGGCTCTGCGGCATTTCCAAAAACAGTACCAAACGAAGCTATAACAAGCTTCATTTCGTCAAGATCATTGAAATTGCCGATACGGTCACCAAAAGCAAGCAGAATCACCAACGCCGTCAGTGTACAGAGAAGAACAGTATCAACAAAGACCTCTATTATTCCCCAGATACCCTGCTCTGCCGCTTTCGGGGCTTTGGATGCGGCGTGTGCCATTGGCGCAGTTCCGCACCCAGCCTCATTTGAAAGAAGACCCCGCATTGTACCATACCGTACCTGATCTGAAAGCAAAAATCCGCATACGCCGCCAAAGGCGCTCTCGGGGGCAAAGGCATCCCTTACCATAATTGAAAAAACATATCCAAGATTATCTCTAAACTGCCATATCACAAGAGAGGACATAATGATATATAGCAAGGTCATAATGGGAATTATCACACTTGTAAGCGGTGAAATATCCCTTATCCCCTTTAATATCACAATTCCGCAAAGCACCGCAAGAATGGCGCCAATAACCCACGTTTGGATGTCTGCAACCTGACAAAACGCTGCCGAAACTGCATTTGACTGAAGCATACACCCCATAGAAAAGGTATTAACAAGGCAAAAAACAGCAAAAACAGTTGCAATAACTCTGCCAAGTCCGTTGCCAAAATAATCTTCAATATAGTACATTGCTCCACCGGATATCCCCCCCCTCTCAAACCTTCGGTGCCTGTGAGCAAGCAATATCTCGGCATATTTGAGTACCATTGCGGCAAAGGCACTGATCAGCATCCATATGACCGACCCCGGGCCTCCGATTATCAGTGCACTTGAAACTCCAACAATATTTCCTACGCCGAGAGTGCCGGCAAGCGCAACCGTCAAAGCCCCAAAAGAAGAAACACCATTACCTTTCTTTTTTTTAAACAATGGTGAAAATGTTTTTTTTGGCTTTACTATGAAAAAAAATTTCAGATATATAAGAAAAAACACCCCTGCACCTATGAGCATCACAGGCACTGCCGCACCAAGTATGTATCTCTCAAAAATCTTCAATGTTTTGCCCCCTTTTAACTTTAAATAATAATTTATGGGGATGATAAACGAATGCAACGATAAATTATTGCTTATCTAAGATAAAATATATTATTTCTGATGAAAAATATGACCGGATAAGCTTTTAGCAGACAAAACGACAAAGCGTTAGGATTTAATGAAAACAAAATGTGAATTATATGTTAAATCTGGAAAAAACACTTGATTTTTACTGATAATAGTGTAAAATATATGTTGTTAGTTAGCACTCGCATCACATGAGTGCTAAATGCTAAAAATTATATCTTTATATACAAGGAGGAACAGATTATGACAATCAAGCCACTTGCAGACCGTGTTGTTATAAAAACAGTGGAGGCTGAAGAAAAAACAAATTCAGGCTTTATTCTCACAACTGCGGCTCAGGAGAAGCCCCAGATAGCTGAGATTGTTGCTGTTGGACCCGGTGGTCTTGTTGAAGGCAAAGAGGTCGTTATGACAGTTAAGGTTGGCGACAAGGTTATCGTCAGCAAATATTCCGGCACCGAGGTTAAATGCGACGGTGTTGAATATAATATCGTGAGACAGAGCGATATTCTGGCAATAGTAGAATAAATTTTGGAGGTAAATATTATGTCAAAGGATATTCTTTACGGAATTGATGCAAGAAACGCCCTTCTTCGCGGCGTTGATAAGCTTGCAGACACAGTTAAGATCACACTTGGCCCCAAGGGCAGAAATGTGGTTCTTGATAAAAAGTATGGCTCTCCCCTTATAACAAACGATGGTGTTACCATTGCAAAGGAGATAGAGCTTGAAGACGAAGCAGAAAATATGGGCGCACAGCTGGTTAAGGAGGTTGCTACAAAGACCAACGATGCAGCTGGCGATGGAACAACAACCGCTACCCTTCTTGCTCAGGCGTTTATTCGCGAGGGTATGAAGAATGTGACCGCGGGCGCAAATCCTATGATCCTTCGCAAGGGTATGAAAAAGGCTGTTGACAGAGCTGTTGAATGTCTCATTGCAGACTCAAAAAAGGTAAACGGCACAGCAGATATCGCTCGTGTTGGTGCTATCTCTGCAGGTGACGAAACTATCGGCACTCTCATTGCAGACGCTATGGAAAAGGTCAGCGCAGACGGCGTTATCACAGTTGAAGAATCCAAATCTGCAGACACATATTCTGAGGTTGTTGAGGGTATGCAGTTTGATCGCGGCTACCTCTCCCCCTATATGGTTACAGACACTGACAAAATGGAAGCCGTTATCGACGACGCTCTCATTCTTATAACAGACAAAAAGATTTCCAACATTCAGGATATCCTTCCTCTCCTTGAGCAGGTTCTCCAGGCAGGCAAAAAGCTTGTTATTATCGCTGAAGATGTTGAGGGTGACGCCCTTACAAACCTGGTGCTCAACAAGCTCCGCGGCGTATTTGTTTGCGTTGCTGTTAAGGCTCCCGGCTTTGGTGACAGAAGAAAGGAAATGCTCCGTGATATCGCTATCCTCACAGGCGGCGAGGTTATTTCAAGTGAACTCGGTCTTGAGCTTAAAGACACTCAGCTTCCTCAGCTCGGTCAGGCAAGACAGGTTAAGGTTACAAAGGAAAACACCATTATCGTTGACGGTGCAGGCGATTCCGCAGAGATCAAGGCAAGAGTTGCACAGATCAGAAGCGCAATCGAAACAACAACCTCTGATTTTGACCGTGAGAAG
>JAZNCT010000033.1:0-3684 GCA_045587665.1 Eubacteriales bacterium | reverse complement strand
TTCCCGCCGCACGGAGAGCGTGAGACTTTCCGGCGTGCGGGACGAAAAACTGATGCTCACGCGGGCGGATGGGCCGAAGCTGACGATCCGCTCGGCGCGGACGCGTGAGAGCAGCGCCGCCTTATCCGGCGGCGTGAGCAGGATGCGGCAGCTTAGGTCCGGCGCTTCGCCCTGCCAGTCCGGCGATACGATCAGCATGGCGCAGCGGAGCTTTTCTCCCGGCACCGGGCGAAACAGGCGACAGTCGCAGCCCGATGCAGCGGGGAGCAAAAGGGGAAAAAGCCGTCCGCTGGTCTCCAATATGGCCGCTGTGTGCATGTCCGCTTTCCTCCCTGTGTCCCGCGCTTGCATATTCTGCGTTTGCGGGGTAAAATAGATGTACATTTTTGCTTTTGAAAAGGAACCTTTGCTATGGAGATGGATATTCGGGAGATTTTGAGCCGCTGCGACCACACGCTGCTGCGGCGCGACTGTGGGGAAGACGAGATCGCCGCGCTCTGCGACGAGGCGCGGCGCTATGGATGTGCCTCGGTGTGCATCCCGCCCTGTCATGTAGCCTTTGCCAAGGCGCAGGTCGGGGACAAAATGAAGATCTGCACCGTTATCGGCTTTCCAAACGGATATAACACAACTGCCACAAAGGTTTTTGAAACAGAGCAGGCAGTGAAAGAAGGTGCAGACGAAATAGATATGGTTATAAACATCGGTCTGCTCAAAGAAAAACGATATGATGATCTGCTTGGCGAAATAAAGGCAATAAGAGAAGTCTGCCGCGGCAAGATACTTAAAGTTATAATCGAGACCTGCACGCTTACAGATGAAGAAAAGATAAAGATGTGCGAAATAGTCGGTCTCTCGGGTGCAGACTATATAAAGACCTCAACAGGCTTTGCAGGCGGAGGAGCAACAAAAGAGGATATTGCCCTCTTTAGCAAAAATGTTCCCTCACATCTTAAAATCAAAGCCGCCGGCGGAATACGCTCGCTTGACGATGCAGAGGATTTTGTTAAGCTCGGCGCACTCCGTCTTGGCACAAGTGCTATAGTTAAAATCGTAAAAAATGAAAAGCTTGGCGAATATTAAAAGCGAAGTGTTCAAAAATATTTTTAAGGAGATATGATGATGAAATACCCAACACCTCATATAAACGCAAAGCCGGGTGATTTTGGAAAAACCGTTCTTATGCCCGGTGATCCGCTAAGAGCAAAATTCATTGCAGAAAACTTTCTTGAAAATCCCGTTCTTGTAAACAATGTCAGAGGAGTTCAGGGCTACACAGGCTTTTATAAAGGCACAAAGGTCTCTGTTATGGCAAGCGGAATGGGTATGCCCTCTATCGGCATATACAGCTATGAGCTATATAATATTTTTGGCGTTGAAAACATTATCCGCGTTGGCTCTGCCGGTGCCATGCAGAAAAATATAAAGGTGCGTGATCTTGTTATCGGCATGAGTGCCTGCACAAACTCAAATTTCCCAAATCAATACGGACTTCCCGGCAGTTTTGCTCCTTCGGCAAGCTTTGAGCTTATTGAAGAGGCAGTAAGAGTAGCAAGGGAAAGCGGCATTTCATATCACGTTGGAAGTATTCTTTCTTCAGACACCTTTTACAACGAAGATGAAAAGGCCTCAATGGAATGGGCAAAGATGGGAATACTGGCGGTTGAAATGGAGGCCGCAGCTCTCTACTGCACTGCCGCAAGAAGCGGAAAATGTGCTCTTGCCATATGCACTATCTCAGACAGCCTTGTTACAGGCGAATCACTTGACTCTGATGCAAGGCAGAACAGCTTTACAAGCATGATGACTCTTGCCCTTGATATCGCCGCTAAAATGGAGGGAAAATAATTTGTCTTTCACTAAAAAGATAAAAAGAATATTTATAATAGTTTTAGACAGCCTTGGCGCAGGAGCACTCCCTGACGCTGACCGATTTGGAGATAAAGGAGCTTTCACGCTTTCTTCAATATATAAAACAGGAAAGCTGGATATCCCTAATCTTGTTTCACTTGGAATAGGAAACATCGAAGGGCTGGATTTTCTTGGAACGACCTCTGCGCCAAAGGCAGCATACGGAAGAATGGCAGAGCTTTCAAACGGCAAGGATACCACAATCGGTCACTGGGAGATAGCAGGCATTGTTTCAAAAGAACCCTTTCCCACCTACAAAGACGGTTTTCCAAAAGAAATACTTGATGAATTCACAAGGCTGACAGGCAAAAAAGTGCTCTGCAACAAACCATATTCGGGCACAGATGTTATAAGAGATTATGGTGAGGAGCATATCGGGAGCGGAGATCTCATCGTTTACACATCAGCCGACAGCGTTTTTCAGATCGCTGCTCACGAGGATATTATCCCGCTTGAAAAGCTATATGAATACTGCAAAATTGCAAGGGGCATACTTTGCGGCAAACATTCTGTCGGCAGAGTTATCGCAAGACCCTTCACAGGAACTCCCGGCAATTTCAAAAGAACAGGCTCAAGGCGTGATTTCAGCATTGAGCCTTCGGGAAGAACTATGCTGGATGCGCTGAAGGACAGCGAAAAAGACGTTATTTCGGTTGGAAAAATATCCGATATTTTCGCTTCAAAAGGAATAACCGACAGCAATCCCACACACAGCAACGCAGAGGGAATGATAGCGAGCCTTGATATTTCAAAGCGTGATTTTGAAGGTCTTTGCTTTATCAATCTGGTCGATTTTGATTCAAACTACGGTCACAGAAACGATGCAACCGGATATGCTCATGCCCTGAATGAATTTGATAGATATCTTCCACAGCTTATAGCAGAGCTTAAAGAAGAAGATATGCTGATAATAACGGCAGATCACGGCTGTGACCCGGGGGACATAAGCACAGATCACACCAGAGAATATGTTCCACTGTTGGTTTATGGAAAAAATGTTAAGCCAATTTCCCTCGGAACAAGAAAATGCTTCTGCGATATAGCGGCAACTGTCTGCAAGCTTCTTGGCGTCAGCTATGACTGCCGAGGCGCAGACTTTTCAACGGAGGTGCTTTAAAATGACCGACATAGATCTCATCAAAACTGCTGAGGAGGCCAGGAAACATTCATACAGTCCATATTCCGGATTTGCCGTTGGAGCGGCACTGCTGACAGACAGCGGCAAGGTGTATACGGGCTGTAATATTGAAAATGCTTCATTTTCTCCAACAGTGTGCGCAGAGAGGGTTGCATTTTTCACTGCTGTGAATAATGGCGAACGCAATTTTAAAAAAATTGCCGTTGTTGGCAGCAAAGCAAGTGAAGAACCACAGTCTCTCTGCCCGCCCTGCGGTGTTTGCAGACAGGTCATGAGCGAATTTTGCGGCAAGGACTTTGTTATCCTGCTCGGAAACCATAAGCATTTTCAAGCATATACGCTGAGCGATCTTCTTCCACTGGGATTTGAGCTTTAAGCTTAAAATTTTGCCTATGGCGGCTTAGGAGCTTTTGAAAAGGCCACTAAAAAACCCAAAAGCTTTCTAAAATTAGGATATCATTGTTTTAGTGTATAACAAAAGAGCACCACTACTGTGGTGAGATCATACGAGAAATCGAACCCAAGCGACCGCCATTGTTTAGCGTTATTGCTTCTTTACAAACGCTCGCACCAACGAAATTCGGAACGAATTTCGTGGGGTTCGATTCGGTTTGGATCATGAAAAACAAAAGAGC
>JAZNCT010000032.1:0-32076 GCA_045587665.1 Eubacteriales bacterium | reverse complement strand
TTCATATTTCATATCTCTTGGAACATAAAGCTCAACACCGCCGATTATATCAACAATATTTCTGAAAGCAACAAGATCTATAGAACCGTAAAAATCTATCTTTATACAAAGATTTTTTTCAAGGAATGTGGCAAAGTCCTCAAGCTCACGGCCAAAATATCCGAGCGCACCGTTGATCTTGTGGTAGCTTCCCTCTCTGGAATTATATCTTGAATAGGTGTCTCTTGGCATCTGAATTATGTTTATGGCACCCGTATTTGTATCAAACTGTGCAAGCATATTTACATCGGTAAGCCCTGCCGCTTTATCGTATCCCACAAAAAGGAAGTTGTATACTCCCGGTCTTCGGACAAGCTTCACCTGATCTACAGGCCCGGCAACAATATTTCCCTCTTCATCGGTCTGAGTTTCGATCTTGCCCACATCAAATGGAATATCTGTGTCAACATTCGGCTCTGCGGGAGAAAAATTTTTTGCAACGATCAAAACACAAACAGCTATGGCAATAAGTGTAAATATGACTATTATCAAACTTTCAAATCTCTTTTCCTTCTTCGGAAAAATGATCGGTTCATTTTTGTTATTCATTATTTTTCTATCCTCTATCCTCATCGGGCTTTGCCCACAAACACATAATAAGCTTTTTTCAGATCATCGGGTGCTGTCATATCCCGAAGCACTTAAAATCAGATGATTTCTCGCCTCAAAGGTGGCTCTGTCTATCACTGCCCCCTCGTCTATCAGCTGTTTTATTGTCATATCAAGAGACAGGATCAAGGTCCTTTCAAGATGAAGAAGCCTATCCTCATCATTCATAAATTCAGGCTGAGGCTCAAAAAAATAGTTTCTGAGAGTAACACAGTCATCAAAGCTTCTGCCCTCTTCAATATAATCGGCAAGATAGATCAGCTTTTCGCAAAGGCTCATATCAGCCCTGCCCGTTGTGTGCCACCTTACGGCATCGACCACCTCGGGAGAAGCAAACTTTGGAAATTCTATGGGTATTATCGCTGACGCTGTCAGAGCGTGCATCGTTTTTGGCGATGCTTTAGCGCACAACGGAATAATTATACCAAGTTTTTCGCATATTTGCAACTGTTTTTCAAAACTATTTTCTTTTGTTATATCATGAAGCAGTGCGGCCGCTCTCAAAATGTGGATCTTATCCTGCAAAAACATTCTGCCAAGGCGAACTGCCATTTTTTCAACTCCAAGCGTGTGAGAGAGACGAAATCCCGACATACGGGAGGATATCTCACATCTCAAAAGATCAATATCCTTTTCGTCAAACATCATAAATCACTCCTATCATTCATACAAATGTTCAGCTTTTATATAGGCGGCAACAGAGGGGGGAACAGACCCTGAAATATCCACATTCTTCTTTATCATATCCCGTATGTGGCTTGAAGAAAGCTCTGTCACCTTTACCGATATATGACGTATGCGTGCACCAAACTGTTCCCTTAACAGAGATATCTTTTCATCTATCAGCCTGCTAAGGTCATCGTCCTTCTCACGGCTGACGCAAACTACAGTACATGATCTAAAGATATCCTCCACTTTATACCATTTGTCTAAGCTCTGCAGCTTATCAGCACCGCATAGCCAAAAAAGCTCATCATCGGGATACATCTGTTTCAGTTCCAAAAGTGTTTCGGCTGTATAGCTGATGCCGCCTCTCTTCATTTCCATATCTGAAACAAAGCATTTTTCCACCGAAAAAGCAAGCCTGCAAAGCTCCATACGAAATTCGGACGACGGCATTTTCATATCAACCTTGTTAGGGGGGATATATGCGGGGATCACCAGCAGCTTATCAAGTTGCATCTCCTCGATAAATTCTTTAGCAGCTCTTATATGACCCATATGAGGCGGAGAAAAACTGCCGCCATAGATACCTATCTTCATTTCAGTTTAAAGATATCTTTCTGTTTTTTTCTTTTGATGATTGCCTGTAGAGCACAAATTTTGTTCCGACAACGCAAACCACTTCGGCGCCTGTCATGGCGGCAAGCTCATCTGCCGCACTTCTTGCACTCTCCGAGCTGTTTGTCAGCACCTTCATTTTAACAAGCTCCTTTGCTTCAAGAGCATCAGAAACCGTTTTTATAAGATTTTCTCCTATTCCGCCTTTGCCAACCTGCATTATGGGATCAAGTCCATTTGCCATAGTGCGCAGTGCGGCTCTTTGTTTACTTGTAAGCATCAATAGCCTTTCCGCAGCTTAACTGCTGTTATATAAATGTGTATTATTTATCGGCAGATCAATCGTTAAATATTTTGCCGAACTTCTCTGCAAAGGCACGCATGGCAATGCCCCTGTGACTTATGGCGTTCTTCTCCTCCATAGTCAGCTCTGCAAAGGTTTTACCAAAGGGTTCATACAGGAAAAGAGGATCATAGCCAAAGCCGCCGTCTCCCCGATAATCCTTCAATATCACTCCGGGGCACTCACCTCTCACCGAAAAGCTCTCTCCGCCCGGGATCGCACAGGCAACAACGCTGACAAATGCTGCACTGCGGTCATTCTTGTCAGCAAGCTCCAAAAGCAGCTTTTCGTTATTTTGAGCATCATTTCCATGCTCTCCCGCATATCTCGCTGAATATATTCCCGGGGCACCGCCAAGTGCATTCACAGCAAGACCGCTGTCGTCTCCAATGCCGATGTAGCCGCAGCGGGCAACTGCCTTTGCTTTTATCATAGCGTTTTCTTCAAAGCTTTCGCCGTTCTCTTCAATATCACAAACAAAGCCGATATCGTCAAGCGAAAGCACCCGGACATCCTTAAGATACTCAGAGATGAGTACCTGAAGCTCTGCGATCTTCTTTTTATTTCTCGAAGCAAGAACTATTTCCATTTTTCGCCTCATTCGAAAAGTGCCTTTGTAAATTCAGAAGCATCAAAGGTCTGCATATCATCGATCTTTTCTCCAACGCCGATAAATTTAACGGGAATGTTAAGCTCGCTCTTTATTGAGAGCACAATTCCGCCCTTTGCGGTTCCGTCAAGCTTGTTCAGCACAAGACCTGTAAGCTCAGCAGCATTTTTAAATTCCTTTGCCTGCTGTATTGCGTTCTGACCCGTTGTTGCATCAAGAACCAAAAGATTTTCTCTTGAAGCATCGGGCAGCTCTCTTCCGATAACACGGTTTATCTTTGCAAGCTCATCCATAAGGTTTTTCTTGTTGTGAAGTCTGCCTGCGGTGTCGATTATAAGAACGTCTGCTTTTCTGTTTTTAGCATAGTTTATAGCATCATAAACCACAGCGGCAGGGTCAGCACCCTCATGCTGTTTCACCATATCAACGCCCGAGCGTTCACACCAAACAGCAAGCTGGTCGATAGCCGCCGCACGGAAGGTATCTGCCGCCGCAACCACAACCTTTTTGCCGCTTTCTCTGAGAATATTTGAGATCTTGCCTATTGAAGTGGTTTTGCCTGCACCGTTCACGCCGATAACAAGCACTACCGACGGAGAAGTTTCCAGCGAAAGCGGCTCACCATCACCTATCATTTCTTCAATAATAGCGCGAAGAGCATCCATAACATCTTCCTGCGCTTTAAGCCTGCCGTCTTTGATACGCTCCCTTAGATTGTCGATTATCTCCTCTGCACTGCCAACACTTACGTCAGCGCAGATAAGAAGCTCCTCCAGCTCTTCGAGCAGGTCTTCATCAACCTTAACAAAGCTCTTAACAAGATTATCTATCTGACCAAAAAGGTTTTCTTTTGTTTTTGAAAGACCGCTTTTAAGCTTGTCCAAAAATCCCATCCCAGTCATCTCCTTCCGTTTTCTTTATATCCGCAACGTTCAGTGCAAGAATCTTTGAAATGCCGTGCACAGCCATGGTGACGCCGTAAAGACGGTCGGCAACCTCCATAGTACCCCTGCGGTGTGTGATAAGTATAAACTGCGTTCCTCCGCTGTATCTCTTGATATATTCGCCAAATCTTGCAACATTCACTTCATCCAGCGCCGCCTCTATCTCGTCAAGAATACAGAAGGGTGTTGGATTTACCTGAAGTATAGCAAAGAACAAAGCAATTGCAACAAATGATTGCTCTCCGCCCGAAAGCTGCATAAGGCTCTTTATTATCTTTCCGGGAGGTGCGGCTTTTATCTCTATGCCGCTGTTTAGAACATCCTCGGGGTCGGTCAAAAGTATCTCTGCACTTCCACCTCCGAAAAGCTCTGCAAATGTCTTTTTGAAATTATCGTTGATAGCATTAAAGGCATTAACAAAGGAGGTCTTCATCTCCTTTTCAAGCTTTCCGATAATATCCGAAAATTCTTCCTTTGCCTTTGTAAGATCGTTTATCTGTCCCGTGAGATAATCATACCTTGTTTTAACATCGGCATATTCCTCTATGGCACCCACATTTACAGAACCGAGAGCACGAAGCTTGTTTCGGCAATCTGTTTGAACAGTATGTATCGAAGCCCTCTCCTCTGCACCTATCATTGGATAATCAAGCTCAATCGCCGCTGCTCTTGTCAGCTCATAGTCATCCCAAAGCCTTGAAGAAAGCTTATCCTGCTCGGCGTGAAGCTGCGCAAGCTTTGTTTCGTTTGCAGTGTGAGCACGGAAGATAAGATCCTTTTGGTTTGTTTTTTCTCTTATCTTGCCTCTTATCTCATTCAGCTTCTTTTCAAATTCAAAACCGCCGGCTTCCCTTTCTTCTCTGCCCGCGCTGAGCTCACTGAGGGTCCTTTCACCCTCCTGTGCCAGTTTTCTGTTATCTCTTTGAGATTTTTCATAAGAAGCAAGAGTGATCTTCAGCTCCTCTATTCTTGCCTTCTGAGAGGTGATCTCGCCCTCATTTAAAGCGATCCTCTCGTCAGATGTAGAAAGAAGCTCTTTTGCGTTTTCGATATCCTTTCTCGTTTCACTCATGGAGATATAGAGCGCCGTAAGCTCTTCGCCAAGTGCATTTTTCATATCAAGAACGGCGTTTTTTTCAACTTCCTTTTCGCTTCTGTATTCCGATATCTCATCTATGCGGAGGGTAAGCTCTTTTTCCTTTGCAAGAAGAACGGCAAGATCCTCCTCATACCTTTTCTGCATAATGGAAAGGGTATCAAAATCAGCCTGCAGTTTTTCGATGAGAGAATTGTTTGCATCAAGCTTTGCAGATAGCTGATCATAGCCGGAGTTTTCTGCATTCATCATTGTCTGTATCAGCTTTTTGCGGTCGTCAAGTGAGAATTCTTCGTTTTCAGCCGCAGAAATGTCGCCATCAAGCTGTGCCAAAGCCTTTCTTGCGATGTCAGCCGCCTTTTCTGCAGCCTCAAGCTCAGCTCTGAGTTTTTCTATCTCGCCTGAACGGCTGAGAATTCCGCTGTCTCGCTTTGCACTTCCTCCGGTAAAGGAACCGCCCGGGTTTATCTGCTGACCGTCAAGAGTCACAACTCTCACCTTATAGCGAAGAGCCTTTGCCATAGCGGAAGCATTATCGATGTTGTCAAAAACAACAGTCCTTTGAAGCAATGACGCAACTATCTCGGAAAATTTTCTATCAAAGGAAAGCAGTGTATCTGCAGAACCGATATAGCCTCGGTATGCCGAAGCATCCTTAACCTCACGAGAAGGCTCTCCCGCCTTCATAGAAGCAACAGGATAAAAGGTAGCCCTGCCGGCATTTGCGTTTTTAAGCGCAAATATGGCAGCTTTTGCAGTAGCCTCATCTTCAACAACTATGTTCTGCAGATTTGCCCCGAGAGCCGTTTCGATAGCGGTGACATATCTGTTCTCAACGCTTATAAGCTTTGAAAGAGGGCCATATACTCCACCGCCAAGTGCCCCTGCCTCAGCTTGCTTCATAACAAAGCGAACCGAATTGTTGTATCCCTCAAAATGCTCCTCCATACGCTTCAGCGCATCAATTCTCTGAAGCACTGAATCTCTCTTTATGCTGAGGGAACCAAGCTCATCGCTTTGTTTTTTTCTCTGCTGAGAAAGTAGCGACTTTTTATTTAAGAGTTTTTCTGCCTCTGAGTCTATCCTGTCAATCTCGTCAAGATATTTCTGAACAGACGCCTTTGCGTTTTCACATTTTTTCTCAAGCTCTGCGGAAGCATTTTTATAATTCTCTATTTCGGAAAGAATGGAAGTGTTCTTGTCGGTGTCAGTGGTCTTTGCGTTTTCAAGCACCGATTTGCGAACCCTAATGTCCACCCGCTCGCTCTCAAGAGTTCTCAGATCATCAAGGGCTGTTGCCAGATCTCCTTCAAGCTCCTCAGCCCTGCGGGAACATTTCTCCTGCTCGGCGGTTTTGGCAAGATGAACATCGATCATATCGTCAAGCTTTATTTTCAGCTCTTCGATGCTCTTTTCCTTTTCCTCTTTGCCGTTCTTTTCGGCAAGGATAGCCTGCTCTGAGGCAGAAATACCTGCCTCAATGCTCTCTATCAGCTCGTTTGTATGCCGCATATTGTTTTCGCACACTCTGAATTCACTGTCAAGATCATGATTCTTTTCGGTCTGCTCTCTGATCTTTTGCAAAAGTGCCTCCGATTCCATTTTGTTGGATTGGGAAGCTTCAAAAAGCTTATCGTTCTGGGATTCAAGAGCAATTATGCTGTCCTCTGCACCTTGAAGCTCAAGCTCCGAGAGCTTAAATGCGTTTTCAGCCGCCGAAATATCCGCTCTCAGCTTTTCTGTGTCATAAAGCCAAAGCTGAACGTCTGCCTTCTTTTTTGTCTCATAAAGCTCAAGATATTTCTTTGCCTTCTCCGCATCACGTCTAAGGGGCTCAACTCTGCCCTCAAGCTCTGAAAGAATATCGTTCACTCTGAGCATATTGTCCTCGGTTGCGGCAAGCTTTCTCTCTGCCTCATTCTTGCGGTGGCGGTATTTTGCAATTCCCGAAGCATCCTCAAAAATGCTTCTTCTCTCATCACTCTTTTGAGATATTATCTCTGCTATTTTGCCCTGACCGATTATAGAATAGCCGTCTCTTCCGATACCGGTATTCATAAAGAGCTCATAAATATCTTTAAGGCGTACATTTTTGCGATTTATAAAATATTCACTTTCACCTGCGCGATAATATCTTCTTGTAACAGTGACCTCATCATAAGGGCTGTCAAGCCTTCCGCCGTCTTCACCGGTGTTATCAAAGGTAACAGAGACCTCCGCATAGCCCATAGGCTTGCGGCTGTCTGCACCGCCAAAGATAACATCCTCCATCTTTGAGCCTCTGAGACTCTTTGAGGATATCTCACCAAGCACCCAGCGCATAGCATCGGAAATATTGGATTTTCCGCTTCCGTTTGGCCCAACAATAACGGTAGCACCCTTTTCAAAAGTCAATTTTGTCTTATCAGGAAAGGATTTAAAGCCCTGAAGTTCAAGTGATTTTAAATACAAAGGTTAGTCCTCCCGTCTCTTAAAATTCTATCTTTATATTATAATCCAAAAGTTCGTTTTTTTCAAGGATTTTAACGCTCTTTATATGTTTTTTTACAAAATATTTATCTTTGATGCGATTTATGTTCTTTCTTTTTTGCCCAACAGCCTTTGAAGTTGCGCCTTTGGGAACATAAAAAATAATATTTTTTTCATTTTCACCTGAAACACCTTCAAGCAGCTCACACATTTTATCATAAAAGACCTCACCCATAGCAAGTTCTCCTATTGCGCTGTGATTCGCCCCCCCGTAAACCTCTTCCTCCGAAGAAAGATTATCCGAGGCGCACAAACCAACTCTTATGCAGGGCACCCCTTCCCTTGCAAATATCTTCAAGACCTCTTTTGTTCTCATAACAGCATCATCGTTTGAAAGAGGGGTATAAAGACCTTTTCTTGCCATATCGCAAAGCTCTGTCTTATAAAAAACAACAGTTGGGTAGACCCTTGCGCCGTCTGCTCCCATACGGCAAATTTTTTCTGCAGTACAGACCTCTTTTCCCACATCCGATCCGGGCAGACCTATCATCATCTGACCGATCAGCTTAAAGCCGTATTTTTTGATAAGAGCGCACGCTTCCTCAGCCTGATGGGCACTATGACCCCTCTTTGTTTTCAGAAGCACATCATCACACATACTCTGAAGACCAAGCTCAATGGTGCAAACGCCATATTTTTGGAGGATACGCAGTATTTCGTCATCTATATAATCAGGCCTTGTGGAAAGCCTTATGCTTGTCACTCTGCCGCTTTTCACATAGGCAAAAGCTTTCTCAAGGAGTGATATCATAAGAGCCCTGTCGATCCCCGTAAAAGAACCTCCGAAAAATGCTATCTCACATTCACATTCATCGTCGCTTTTTTCAATGGTGGAAAGGGCGTTCTCTATTTGATCAGAAACCGATTCCTCATCAAAATAAAGATGTCCTGATATCGACCTTTGGTTGCAAAAAACACAGTCGTTGGGACAGCCCAGATGCGGGATAAAAATGGGAATATTATAATGCTTTTTTTGCTTTTTTTTCATGGCTGTCCACTCCTTTTTTATTAAAAATCCATGTTCATTTTAAACACGACAGGGACTGGGCCAAAAGGCTCAGTCCCAAAATATTATTCACCAAAAAGCTTCAGTGCCTCTGCCGCCGCATTTTGCTCTGCCTCTCGCTTTGAGCCACCAACGCCCCTGCCGATAACATTGCTGTTGAGACGAGCTTCAACAGAAAATGTTTTATTATGATCGGGGCCGCTTTCATCAACCGTAACATATTCAAGCACCTCTCCCTCAACCTGCTGAACTATCTGCTGGAGAAGGGTCTTATAGTCCTTGCCGTGACCGCCGCGTTCTGCGCTCTCAAGCTCCTCGATAATAAGGGGAAGCAAAAATCTTGCAACCATTTTTTTGCCGTCCTTGCCTGCATCAAGATAAATTGAGGCAAGAACAGCCTCAAAGGCATCTGCCAAAATGCTTTTTCTCTCTCTGCCGTGATTTTTGTCCTCGCCGTGACCGAGAAGCAGATAGTTGCCAAGCCCGATCTTTATAGCAAACTTTGAAAGGGCCTTTTCGCAAACCACCTCGGCCCTCATTCGTGTCAGCTCACCCTCCGGACGCTTTGTATAGTGCGAGAAAAGATATTCGCTTACTACTATCGAAAGTACCGAATCTCCAAGAAATTCAAGACGCTCGTTGCACTCTGCCTCAACGTGGCGCAAACGCATCTCATTGGAATATGAAGAATGGGTAAGCGCTTTTTTCAGAAGCGATATATCGTTGTAAATATATCCGAGAGCCTTTTGAAGCTCCTCGGGCGCATAAGGCAAATCTGCCATTTTCATTTCTCCTTTATCAAATCTTTATTCTTCCCCGGAGCCGCCCTCACTCATACGCTTTTCGCGCTTATCAAGAGCCGCCTTTGCAATATCCTCTGTTATACCCGAAGACGCATAGGTGTGCGCCTGTCTTATAGCATTTGTGAAGGCCTTTGCATTCGAGTTGCCGTGAGCCTTTATAACCGGCTTTTTAAAGCCGATAAGAGGCGCTCCGCCGTGCTCTGCCGGGTCAAATTTCTTTTTCAGCTCGCCAACGTGCTTTTTAACCATAAGCCCTGCCAGCTTAGTTTTAAGGCTTTTATAGAAAAGCCCCTTCATAGAGCCGAGCATAAGCTTGCCCACACCCTCGATGCTCTTCAGAAGAATGTTGCCTGAAAAACCGTCTGTAACAAGAACATCACAGGCATCGAAAGGAACCTTATTCGCCTCGATATTGCCAACAAAATTTATGCTCTCGTTTGCACTTAGCAGCTTGTATGTATTTACCTGCAGCTCAGTGCCCTTACATTCCTCACTGCCATTGTTAAGAAGCCCCACTCTGGGATTTTCAATGCCAAAGGCTTTTTTCATATACGCCGAGCCCATCATTGCAAAATCCTCAAGATATTCGGGCGTAACGGTTACGTTAGCTCCCGAATCAAGCAGAAGAACGGGTGTGCTCAGTGGCAAAAGAGCTGCAATGGCGGCACGTTTTATTCCCTTAAGTCTGCGAACAATAAGAGTTGCACCTGTAAAAAGTGCACCTGTGTTCCCTGTGCTGACAAAGGCATCGCCCTTGCCCTCAGAAAGCAGCCTCAAACCTACCACCATAGAGCTGTCGCCCTTTTTTCTCACAACCGTTATAGGATCATCCGACATTTCAACAACGCCCTTGGCATCAACTATTTCAAATTTGCTAAGGTCAAGACCATTTTCGGCGGCAACCTTATCTATCGCTTCTCTGTCACCGACCATTGTGTAATCTGCCTCATAAAGCCTTGAAGCTTCAAAAGCACCCTTTACAAGCTCACAGGGGGCATTGTCTCCCCCCATCACATCAACAATTATTCTCATATTAAACTCCAAAAATTCGGCTTCAAGCCTTAAAAATCTCGATTTTTGAAATGATTTCAAGCGCTCTTTCAGCAAGCGCCTCGTTTTTGGCGGTCTTTCCGCCCTTGACCCTGTATCCCAAAGGTTCAATAATACCAAAATTCGCATTCATCGGCTGAAATGAAGAACTGATACCCCCATGGCTCACATAGTTTGCCATAGCACCGATCATAGTTTTCGTATCAAATATCATACCCTCTCTGCCAAGGGCAGCAAGAGCGGCGTTGACACCTGCAACAAAGCCTGAGCCTGCCGATTCTATATACCCCTCAACGCCCGTCATCTGACCTGCAAAAAAGATATTCGGTCTGCTCTTCATTGCATATCTTTCGTCAAGAACACCGGGAGAATCAAGATAGGTGTTGCGATGCATAACACCGTATCTTAAAAACTGTGCGTTTTCAAGTCCCGGTATCATACCGAAAACTCTCTTTTGCTCTGCAAATGTAAGATGAGTTTGAAAGCCCACAAGATTATACATCGTTCCTGCGGAATTTTCCTTTCTCAGCTGAACAACTGCATAAGCTTCCTTTCCGGTCCTCGGATCTGTAAGCCCAACAGGCTTCAGGGGACCGAAAAGCAAAGTATCTCTTCCCCTTTTCGCCATTACCTCAACAGGCATACAGCCCTCAAAAACATTTGGAGCTTTTTGCGATTCCTTGTCAAATTCCTTCAGTTCGGCTTCCTTTGCTGAAATAAGCGCCTCATAAAATGCCTCATATTGCTCCTTTGTCATCGGGCAGTTTATATAATCCGCATCGCCCTTATCATATCTTGAGGCAAAGAAGGCAACATCCATATTCACAGAGGAAAAGTCTACTATCGGTGCCGCCGCATCAAAGAAGTGGAGATTTCCAAGCCCCAGATCCTCTCTGATAAAATCTGCCATTCCTTCTGAGGTGAGAGGGCCTGTGGCAATAACGGTATAGCCTTTGCCAACAGATGTCTTTTCCTCTTCTATCACCTCAATGTCGGGGTGATTTTTTATTTTATCGGTTATATAATCCGAAAATATTTTTCTGTCAACGGCAAGTGCCGAGCCTGCAGGAACCTTTGAATATTCTGCCGCCTCCATTATTATAGATCCCATTCGTCTCATTTCCTCTTTGAGGAGACCTACAGCATTTGAAACGCTGTCGGACCTGAGCGAATTTGAGCAAACAAGCTCAGCAAAGCCCTCAGAATGGTGAGCAGGAGTATATTTTTTCGGCTTCATTTCATAAAGGCGAACCTTTGCACCAAGCCTCGCCGCCTGCCAGGCCGCCTCACATCCGGCAAGTCCCGCACCAATTATTTCAACAGTTGCTTTTTCCATATCAGTTTTCCCCGGAGCTCTCTTCAGCAGTCAGCTCTCTCTTATAGCCGCATTCCTTTTCATGACACACTACAACAGCCTTTCCCTTTTTGCGGAAAAGCATTTTGCCACACTGGGGGCAGCTTTCTGTCAGCGGCATATCCCAGGATGAAAAATCACATTCGGGATAGTTTTCACAGCTATAGAAAACACTGCGGTTGCGGCCGTATTTGGTTTGGATCTTTCCTCCGCATTTTGGGCACAGGGCGTCAAGTTCCTTTGTCTTTTGCTTAGTAAATTTACACTGAGGATATCTGCTGCAGGCAAAAAAGCTTCCGTATCTTCCACTTCTCTGAACCATATCTGCTCCGCATTTTTCACATTTGAAGTCTGCAACAACAGTCTTTTTCTCCTCTTTTTCCTCTTCTTTTTCGGCAAGAGGCTTTGTGTTTTTACAGGTGGGATAGCCGGGGCAAGCAGCGAATTTTCCAAATTTACCGCTCTTGATTATCATCTTTCTTCCGCACTTTTCGCATATGATATCGGTTTCCTCAGTTGGAAGCTCATAGTTTTCCTTATCAATGGTGTCGTTAGCCTTTTCAAGTTCTCTGGAAAAATCCTCATAAAATTCACCGAGAATATCCTTCATATCGGCGTCTCCCTTTTCGATATCGTCAAGATCATCCTCCATATTAGCGGTGAATTTATAATCCACGATATCGGGGAATTTCTCCTTCATAAGTCGGGTAGTAACCTCACCAAGCGGAGTTGGAACAAGAGCCTTGCCCTCTCTCACCACATAATTTCTTGCAAGAATAGTAGTGATAATAGGGGTATAGGTAGAAGGACGTCCTATGCCCTTTTCTTCAAGGAATTTGATAAGCGAAGCCTCTGTATATCTGGGAAGCGGCTCTGTAAAGTGCTTTTCGGGGGATATCTTCTCTGCACCAAAGCTCTCACCTTCCTTAAATTCTGGCAGACGGAGATTGCTTATCTCCTCGTCACCGTCCTTCTGTTTCTTTTCCTCTTCGCTTTCTTCATATATAGCCATATAGCCGGGGAAGCTGACAGTATATCCGCTTGTTCTGAATATATAACCCCCGGCAGAAAAATCAGCAACGACTGTATTAAGCTCAGCCGATTCCATTTGGCTGGCAACAAAACGCTCCCATATAAGCTTATAGAGCTTAAACTGGTCTGCGGTCAGGTATTTCTTTATCTTCAGGGGCTCAACTTCAACATTTGAAGGTCTTATTGCCTCGTGAGCATCCTGTGCGCTATTCTTGGATTTATACACTCTGGGAGCAGAAGGATAATATTTGTCACCAAAGCGTCCCTCTATATAGTTTCTTGCCGCATCGCCGGCTTCGGATGAAATTCGAAGCGAATCGGTACGCATATATGTGATAAGACCCTGCACGCCGCCGTTTTCGGCACCGATATTGATACCCTCATAAAGCTCCTGAGCTACCTTCATTATTCTGGCAGACTGAAATCCCAGCTTTTTGGAAGCCTCTTGCTGCATACTTGAGGTGGTAAAAGGAGGCTGAGGCGCCTTGTGTCTGACGGATTTTTTTACCGAAACGACATTAAATTCACAGTTTTCTATAGCAGAGAGTACCGCCCTTGTCTGCTCCTCGTTTTCAAGCTTCAGCTTGCCGCCACCGTCTCCCACAAAGCGAACTGTAACCGAACGTTCACCGCCCGAAAGAACGACATCGATAGTCCAATATTCGCTTGGAACAAAAGCCTTTATCTCTTCCTCACGCTCAACGATAATTCGTGTTGCAACCGACTGAACACGACCTGCACTAAGACCGCTTTTGATGCTCTTCCAAAGCAGGGGACTAAGCTTGTAGCCAACTATTCTGTCAAGTATTCTTCTTGCCTGCTGTGCATTAACAAGATTCATATCCACTTGTCTCGGATTTTTGATTGCCGCCTTGATAGCACTCTTTGTTATCTCGTTAAAGGTAACTCGGCGGGTCTTTTCAACAGGGATATCGAGGGCGTTTGCAAGATGCCAGGAAATTGCCTCTCCCTCTCTATCAGGGTCGGTTGCGAGAAAAACCTTTCCGGCATTTTTAGCTTCTTTCTTTATGCTCTTGATAAGGTCACCCTTGCCGCGAATGTTGATATAATGCGCCTCAAAACCGTTTTCGATATCAACGCCCAACGTACTTTTGGGCAGATCTCTGACATGCCCCTTTGAAGCTATAACTTTATAATTTGAGCCAAGGTAACCCTTTATGGTGTTAGCCTTTGACGGTGATTCCACAATTACAAGATTTGCCATGTGCTGTTTTATCCTTTCTAAATAAAGACAATCAATTTTTTATATATAGTCCGCCCGGGAGAGAGCTGATAAGTCCCTTTATCTCCAGCATCGCAAGGGTACCCATAACGTCTGCACAGCTATAGCCGAGACGCATCATAAAATCTACGCTTGCGGCTCTGTCGTCAGGCATTGCAAGGAGTATCTCCCGCTCGTGTTCATTCAATGCCTGAAGCTCTTCCTCTGTGCTTATACCAACGGGCTCTTGCGATCTTTCTTCTTTTTTGCGAATAGTTGAAGGTGCATAAGCATCAACTTTATTTTTGGGCAGTTTTCTTGGTCTGAGAAGGTTTTCACGTTTTACTATAACACCTTCATCATCCCTCGCTCTTCTGCTTCTTCCACGCTGACAAATCTGCATCTCGGCAATAGCTTTCTCATCCAGAGCCGATCTTTCCTTTGCCATATTCAGTGCAAGATAGTTAAATGTCTTTCCGTAATAAAACTCATAGCTCTTCAGCACATCTTCTGTTTTTAATACGATCTGTGCGCCATCTGCTATGAGCTGATTTGTTCCTTCCGAATTTTTGTTGCCCACATTTCCCGGCATAGCAAATATATCCTTGCCCTGTTCAATAGCCCTTTTTGCAGTTATCATAGCACCGCTATCTGCATCACATTCGATAACGAGAGTGCCGTTTGACATACCGCTGATAATTCTGTTTCGGCAAGGAAAATAATGGGGTCTTGCAGGCGTTGTGGGCGGATATTCGGATATCACCGCTCCATTCTTTATTATGTTATCATAAAGCTTTGTATGCTCCTTCGGATAAACAACATCAATGCCGCTGCCGAGAACTGCAATAGTCTTTCCACCGGCCTTTATAGCACCGCAGGCAGCAACGCCGTCAACTCCGAGAGCCATACCGCTTACAACTGTTATGCCTGCCGAAGCAAGCTCATAGCCTATTTTATACGCCGAGGACTTACCGTATTCACTCAACTTTCGTGTACCTACAACACCGATAGAAACAAAATCGTTGGTATTTGGCAGCTCTCCTATGAAATAAAGAACTGCCGGGGGATCGGAAATATTGCGAAGCTTTGCCGGATAATATTCGCTTGCATAAGTAAGTATGCCAATGTTATGCGAAACACAATGATCGTTAATGGCATATGCCTCTCTCATATTTTTATCGCAAAGAGCGGAAATGACACGTCCGCTCACATCAAGCCGCTCAAGCTCTTCGGATTCTGCCCTGAAAACATCGTATGGCGAGGCATATCTGTCAAGGATATAATGAAGGTGACGGCTTCCGGGTCCAAGACACTGGGCAAGCCATATCCAATAAACTGTATCAGTCATTTTTCGCTCCTTTTATGTTTTAGATATTTCCCAAAGGCAAATTGAAGCAGCAACCGCGGCATTGAGAGATTCGGTATTCTCTGCCATAGGTATAAAAATTCTCCGGTCTGCTGCAGCAATAGCCTCATTTGATAAGCCGTGCCCTTCGTTTCCTATTAAAAATACGTCCGAAGTGCTGAGAGGAACATCTCCAAGCCTTTTGGCATCCTTATCAAGTGCCGCCGCAAGAACTTTTCTGCCGTTTTTTTGCAGATCAGCTATAGCTTCACCTGCAGAGCGAATCTTTATTGTCTTAATCTTAAAAATCGCTCCCATAGCAGCTCTCAGGGTTTTTGGGTTGTAGATATCGGCGCAGTCCTCGGTCATTATAACAGTCTCAATTCCAAAGGCCGCCGCACTTCTCAGTATAGTGCCCATATTGCCGGGGTCCCGTACCGATTCAAGCATGAACAGCTTTTCACCGTCTGAACACAGCTTACAGTTTTCTTCCTCATACCTTTTATGAAGTCGATGAATATATTTGACAACAGTGATGACCCCCTCGGGAGATTTTTCATCAGACAATTTATCAAATGCGGTCTTCCCCAAAACCACAAGAGTACCGCTTGAATATACGTTACTTTTGTCAAAAAACTCGTCCACCGATTTCATAACATAAGAAAAGGCGTCATCACGCACAAGAATATACTCTATGTCTGCGCCAAAGCTCAAGGCTTCAAGCAAAAGCTTGATTCCGTCAAGGCGAAACAAACCCTCTCTTTCACGATGCTTTTTCTCTTCAAGCTTCCCAAGCCTCACAACAAGAGGATTGTTTTTTGCGCTTATAAGATCGGGGCAGCGTTTTATCTCAAGCGGCATTTTTCCCTCCAAAAATCAATACTCAAAAGAGCAAATCGCTGCGGAAACCATAGGGCCGCCGCAGTTATTGCACATCTTTATTTTATGACAAAAACCCGGTTATTACCGGGTTTTTTTATCATTAAAGCGCAGCTTTAGCTTTTTCTGCAAGTGCTGCAAATGCGTCCTTATCGGAGATCGCAAGCTCAGAGAGCATCTTTCTGTTAAGATCAATGCCTGCCTTTTTGAGACCGTGCATAAATGTAGAGTAGTTCATGCCGTTCACCTTAGCCTGAGCAGAGATACGAGCGATCCAGAGTCTTCTGAAATCTCTCTTCTTCATCTTGCGGCCTGCAAAAGCATAGTTACCGCTCTTCATAACCTGCTGCTTAGCCATCTTGAAGTGCTTGCTCTTTGCACCCCAGTAGCCCTTTGCAGCCTTCAGCATTTTATTTCTTCTCTTGCGCGTCATCATCGCGCCCTTAATTCTTGCCATTTTCTAATTCCTCCTAAATCTTTTACCGCTATTATTTCTGGATAAGTGTTCTGTAGTTAGCTGTCATTGCATGACTGAGAATTCCGCTACCGCGGAGGAATCTCTTGCGCTTTGCGGTCTTATGACCCAGGTTGTGACGGTGCTGGCCGTGATTGTGCTTAACCTTTCCGCTACCGGTTACGGAAAATCTCTTGGCAGATGCCTTGTGTGTCTTAATCTTTCCCATTTTACATTTCTCCTTTTGTTTGAAATTGTTTATCATACAGCGCGGCAGGGCATGGGATTGCCGGGCCGCTTTGGCTGTAAATGAACTGCTTTTGCGGGCTTATTTACCCGGCTTTACGGGCACGATTATCATGCTCATAAAGCGACCTTCTGTAGAAGGCTTCTTATCCACTGTGCCAAATTCGGAAACACTCTCCGCAAAGCGTTCGAGAATCTCCTTGCCGATCTCCATATGGCTCATTTCGCGTCCTCTGAATTTAACAACGCAGCGAACCTTGTTTCCGGCTCCGAGAAAACGCAGGGCATGATTTACCTTTGTTTCAAAATCATGAGTGTCGATACGGCAGGAAAGCTGCACTTCTTTAAGCTCAACAGTCTGCTGCTTCTTGCGTGCTTCCTTTTCTCTCTTCTCCTTGTCGAAGCGATACTTGCCATAGTCCATTATGCGGCAAACAGGCGGCTCTGCCTGTGCAGCCATCATAACAAGATCAAGTCCCTGATCATACGCCATTTTCAGAGCGTTCTCGCTTGACATAATGCCCAGCTGCTCTCCTTCGGGACCAACAACACGAATCTCCTTTGCTCTGATTTCCTCATTGATTGGCGTTTCTTTTGTGCTGATAAGAATGCACCTCCGAAAATTAAAATATAAAACAAAGCAAAAATGCGAGGAAGTTCCCCGCACGCACACCTCTCCCATAGAGAGTGACAAATATCAACGCCTGCTCGCTTTGCGGCAGGGTGAGAGCGGAGAAACGCTCTGCTTTATTCTCGCGTATTATACCACACCCGCTCCCATTTGTCAAGGGGTAAACGCAATTTTATTTTCTTTTTTTATAAAAAAAGTTTTTTTGGGGCACTGGGAAATTGTACAAAGAAAAAAAACCCCCAAAAACCTACTGTTTGCGGTGTTTTTCTGTTTCGTCAGACCCGTTTTCACCATTTTTTATTATTTTTCGACCGCAAAAAATCGTCATTTTTGATAATTTACAAATGGCTTTTTTTACGCTATAATGTTCTCATGTGCACGGCGACATCCGATGCGAGCGGAATATCAAGCTCATGATATCAACACGCTCGATCGGTCTCGGTCCGTGCTTTTTTCCTGCTCTTTATTATATAATTGTAAACAAATTTGAAAAACTGTAGAAATTTATCCGCTTATGTGGTATAATCTATAAGTTAATAATGAATATTTACAAGAAAGGATATTTCTGCAAGTGCGGAAATATAAAGATATATGACCACCATAGAAAAAGTCGAAAATCTCACGCTTCCCATTATAGCACTCAGAGGCATAGTCGCCTTTCCGGCTGTAAACGTTAATTTTGAATGTACAGATGATGAATCCATTGCAGCGGCAACCGCTGCCCTTGAAACGGATTCATATGTGCTTCTGCTCTCAAAAAAGAATATTGCTCAGGCAGAGCTAAGTGTCCAAAACCTTTACAAAGTTGGAACAGTGGCAAAGTTGAAGCAGTCGGTAAAAACCCCGGAAGGAAATATGCGCATAATCGCAGAGGGGCTCTGCAGAGCAGAGGCTTCCGAGATCAGAGCTTTTGCAGATTATCTCGTTACCGATGCCATCTGCCGCAAAATAAGCCTTGCAGACGAGAGTGATCTTCATGCAGCAGCAATGATGGAGAACGCACTGAAGCTTCTTGACGGGATGACCGCATTTATGCCCGCCCCTTCAGATGAAATGAAGCTGCGTGCAAAAGCCATTACAAATCCCGGTCTGCTTGCAGATTTTATAGCTGCTCATGTCCTTGTTAAATATGAGAACAAGCAAGCTATTCTTGAGCAATTTGAACCAAAAAAACGTCTGTTAAAGCTCCTTCATATAATGGAGACTGAACTGGAACTTCTTGAATGTGAAAAGGATATACACAAAAACGTCAGGGCAAGGCTGAGCCGCAATCAGAGAGAATATTATCTGCGCGAGGAAATGAAGGTCATTCAGGATGAGCTTGGCACAGAGGGATCGGATGCAGATGAATATTTTGATAAGATCACAAAAGCAAAAATGCCCGAAGAAGTTAAAGAAAAGCTGTTTAAAGAAAACGATCGCCTTGCAAAGACACCCTTCGGATCTGCCGAAGCAGGGCTTATCAGATCGTATCTTGACATATGTCTCGAGCTTCCCTGGTCGAAAAAAACAAAGGACAGAGTAAGCGTAAGTGCCGCAGAAAAGATCCTTAACGCTGATCATGAAGGTCTTGAAAAAGTAAAGGAACGCATCCTTGAATTTCTTGCCGTAAAGCAACTCAATCCTCAGTTGAAGAACCAGATAATCTGTCTTGTAGGCCCTCCCGGTGTGGGCAAAACCAGCGTTGCCTCATCTATCGCAAGAGCGATGAACAGAAAATATGTGAGAGTTTCTCTCGGCGGCGTGAGAGACGAGGCAGACATCAGAGGGCACAGAAAAACCTATATCGGTGCAATGCCGGGAAGAATAATAAACGCAATAAATCAGGCAAAGGTCAGCAACCCGCTGATCCTTCTTGACGAGATAGACAAACTAACCTCGGATGCTCACGGCGACCCTGCATCCGCTCTGCTTGAAGTGCTCGATTCTGAGCAAAACTGTAGCTTCAGAGATCATTTTATCGAGCTGCCCTTTGACCTTTCCGATTGTGTTTTCATTGCAACAGCAAACACCCTTGACACAGTCCCCCGTCCTCTTATCGACCGAATGGAGGTAATTGAGCTTAAAACATACACTAAGAGAGAAAAGGCTCAGATAGCAAAAAATCACCTTATTCCAAAGCAGCTGAAAAGACACGGCCTAAACAAAAAGAAGCTTTCAATAACCGATGGTGCAGTGCTTGAGCTGATAGATTTTTATACAAAGGAATCAGGTGTGAGAAACCTTGAAAGAAGCATTGCAGACCTTTGCAGAAAGGCGGCAAAAAAGCTTTTGCTTGAAAAGGAGCTTTCCGCTATCAGGATAGATACGCAAAACGTCTCGGAATATCTTGGCTCAAGAAAGCTTTTGCCCGATAGGATATCCGAAGAAAACGAAATAGGAACTGTAAACGGCCTTGCATACACCGAGCTTGGCGGCGATATGCTTAAAATAGAGGCCGCAGTGCTTCAGGGAAGCGGCAATATTGAGCTGACAGGCTCACTTGGAGACGTTATGAAAGAATCGGCGCGCATTGCAGTCAGCTACGTCAGATCTATAACAGATGAGTACAAGATCGAAAGTGATTTTTATAAAACCAAGGATATACATATCCACTGCCCCGAGGGAGCAACTCCAAAGGACGGCCCCTCTGCCGGTGTTACTATGACTACAGCTCTTGTGAGCGCTCTTACCGGGATCCCGGTAAAGCGTGATGTTGCAATGACAGGCGAGATAACCCTCAGAGGCAACGTACTGCCCATAGGAGGACTGAAAGAAAAGACAATGGCGGCATATTCTGCAGGAGTAAAGACCGTATTCATTCCTGCAGACAACATGAGAGACCTGCCGGAGATAGACCCCATAGCAAGAGAGAATCTTAAATTTATACCTTGCAAAAAAATTGAAGATGTGCTTAGCGGAGCACTCTGCAGATAAATAATTAAGGAGCAGACATAATGGCACTGAATATTCAAAATTCAAAGCTTCGCATCTCGGCAGGCCTTCCAAAGCAGTTCCCGAGAGATGCAATTCCCCAGGTAACCTTTTCAGGCCGCTCAAATGTGGGAAAAAGCTCCCTCATAAACACACTGCTTGGCAGAAAAAGCCTTGCAAGGGTAAGCTCTGCACCCGGCAAGACCATAACAGTCAATTTTTATGATGTTGACGGCAAGCTGTTTCTCGTTGACCTTCCCGGATACGGCTATGCAAAGCGCACCTTTGCCGACAAACAGCAGTGGTCGGCACTGACAGACGGCTATTTCACAAACAACCCCAATATAGACCTGCTCTCGCTTGTCATCCAGCTTATCGACATAAGAGTTGGAATAACATCCGACGATAAGATGATGATAGATTTTCTTGCTTCATCCGGTCTGCCCTTTATCATTGCAGCAACAAAAAGTGACAAGCCAAACAAGACCGAAAGAGCAAAAAATCTTGCCGCAATAGCCGAGCACGAAAGCGTTCCAAAGGGAACGCCGATCATTCCCTTCTCTTCTCTTTCAGGAGAAGGAAAAGCAGAGTTGTGGCAGCAGATACAAAGCTTTGCATCCATAAAATAATTTTTTTCGGAGGATATAACTTAAATGCTCTCTCAGATCCTTTCAGGCGACAAGGACTCGTTAATATTTCTCCTTCTAAGCATACCAACCATTCTTTTTTCGCTTTCATTCCATGAGGCATCCCACGGTTTTATAGCAAATAAAATGGGTGACCCCACAGCAAAGAACCTTGGCAGAATAACGCTCAACCCTATAAAGCACCTTGATCTTATGGGGGCACTTTGTATGCTTGTTTTCGGATACGGCTGGGCAAAGCCTGTTCCGATAGTTACAAGAAATTTTGATAACCCGAGAAAGGGTATGGCCATAACGGGCATCGCAGGCCCTGTTTCAAACTTCATTCTCGGCGTGATCTCCTGCATTTTCTATGTCATATCCCAAACGGTGTATCGTCTTATATACAATGCTAAGCTTGATGCTTTCATATCCGGTGCTTCCGATCTTAGCACCCTGAATTTCTCCGAATTTGAAATGATCATTTCAGGCGAAACATCGCTCATGATAACCGGGATCTTTATCAATTTCTTCTTTATCGGAGCTATCCTCAATTTTGGACTTATGGTGTTCAATCTTATACCCGTTCCCCCATTTGACGGTTCAAGATTTTTCTATTATTTCTTGCCCTCAAAGTGGTATTTTAAAGTGATGCAGTATGAGAACAAGATCATGCTTATAGTGCTCATCGGCTTTTTTGCCCTCTCCAGAGTTGGGCTCAGTCCCGTTTCAAATGCTTCAAGCTGGTTATTTACAAGCATAACAGATCCGCTTATGAAGCTGTCGGAAAATCTGTTTTTCTCTTAAAGAAGGTGCAAAATGGAAGCTTTAACATATAAACTTGAAATGTTTGAAGGGCCACTTGACCTTTTGCTGACTCTGATCGATAAAAACAAAGTCAGCATATCGGATATACCGATAGCACTTATTTGCGATCAGTATATGGAATATATAAGAGAAGCCGAGAATCTTGATATGGAGATAACGGCAGAATTCATCGTTATGGCAAGCGAGCTGATGCTGATAAAAAGCAAGATGCTGCTTCCAAAGATAAACGAAGAAGAGGAAGACCCCCGTGCCGCCCTTGCAGATGCACTGCTGCGCTATAAGCAGGCAAAGGAAGCCGCAGAAAAAATGCTTCCTTTATACGCTCTTTACAGCGGAAGGATGATAAAGGACACAGATGAGATCTCTGTGGATAAGACCGAAGTCAGCGACCAGAGCATAGAAAAGCTCTTTGCGGCAATGAAGCATATTATTATGCAGAACAGTGTTGTTGAAAAGGCAGAGAAGACCCATTTCACGCCTCTTATCCAAAAGCCTATCGTTTCGGTTGAACTGAAGATCATAGAGATCCTTGAGGTACTTGAAAACAAGAAAGCGGCTTCGCTTTCAGAGCTGCTTTCGGGTGCCCCCTCAAGATCAGATCTGATTGCGTCATTTATGGGTATTCTTGAGCTGATAAAGGTCAGAAGGATCCTTATTGATGAAACTCCTTTGGGCGAAGATGATTCGGTACACGGCACCGACACCCTTCTCTACCTAAATCCCGACTATGCGGAAGACTCCGCAGATATTGAAAACTCTTAAAGAATGGGAGACATAAAAGTGGAAAATGAACAAACACCGGGCATAACCGATATAGAAGCCGCTATCGAAGCCATACTCTATGCCGCCGGGTATCCCATAAGCTATTCAAAGCTTTCGGATGTTCTTGGCATCGGCGTAAAGGACGTTAAAAGAATGGTTAAGATCATAGCAGAAAAATATAATTCAAACGATTCCTGCCACGGTATAACTCTTCTCACCTTTGAGGACAGCTGTCAGTTTTGCACAAAAGAGCAGTTTGCCCCATATATCAGAGAAGCACTTGGAATACGGCGTGGCGGCAACCTTTCCGCTTCCTCAATGGAGGTACTGGCTATAGTTGCATACAATCAGCCTGTCACCCGTGCATTTATCGACACAGTGAGAGGCGTAGACAGCGCATATGCAGTAGGCTCGCTGCTGGATAAACAGCTTATCGAGGCTTGCGGCAGGCTTGATGCCCCAGGCAGACCAATGCTTTATGGCACAACCGAGAATTTCCTTAGAGTTTTTGGGATTTCCTCAATTTCCGAACTCCCCGAGGTTGATAAGCTTCACGTGGGAGACCAGGCGCTTATGATAGAAGGAGTACAGCAGGAGCTGGATATCACAATACCGCCTCTGCCCGAAAACGCAGAACAAATCGAAGAATAACCGCCATTATGAAGGCAAAATAATATAAAAAGCTTGCAGAAAGGAGCAAAATGTGACAGCACTAATCATTGCGGCAGCAATAATACTGTTTATAACGCTCGTTCTGCTTATCAGAGTCAGGATAATAATCGAATACAAAGGCGATGACGTAAAGCTGATCTTAAAAATTCTCGGTATACCAATCAAACTGATACCAAGGAAAGAAAGAAAGCTGCGCCTGTCTGAGTATTCATACAAATCAATTCAAAAGAAAAAGAAAAAAGAAGAAAAGGCAAAAGCAAAAAAAGCTATAAAAGCAAAAAAGAAAGCTCAAAGAAAAGCTCCGAAAAAGGAAAAAGAAAAACCACCCTTGCAGGAAACTATAGGCTTTATCGCAAGTCTTGTGAAATATCTGTTAAAAAGATTTTTCGGCTATCTGAGAATTGATGTAACAAAAATAAACATTTCCGTTGGTTCAGAGGATGCGGCAAAAACAGCCATCATGTACGGAATAATAAATCAGACGCTTGCTCTTCTGCTTGACATTCTCGGCTCGGTGACAAATGTTAAAAGAGATTACAAAAGCGACATTGCGGTGTCTGCAGATTTCACCTCTGAAAAGATAAAGTCGGATATCAAGATAGCCTTTTCTCTCAAAATCTATCACGCTTTGTTCATAGCTATAGGTGCAATTTTCCGTTATATCGGAAATATGATAAAAAAATCTAAATAAGGAAGGATACAGTTATGGCAGAAACAAAAATTTCAGATGTTATCGCCACTTCTCTTGAAAATCTTCGCTCTATGGTGGATGCAAACACTATTATAGGCAGCCCCATAAATACCGAAAGCGGCACAACTATAATTCCAATTTCAAAGATATCAATGGGCTTTGCCTCAGGCGGAGTAGACTATAACGGCAAAGAAGCCGCTCCCCAAAGACAGCAAAATTTCGGAGGAGGCGGAGGAACGGGCCTTAGCATAACCCCCGTTGGCTTTCTCACTGTTGATAAAAGCGGCTCTGTTGACATGATAAATGTGGGTCAAACATCTTCGGGCGGCACCATAGATCAGATAGGAGACCTGCTCCAGCGCTCTCCCGAGATCATAGAAAAGCTCAAAGCAGTTTTCAAAAAGAAGGAACAGAACACAGAAGACGAATAATATCCCTTAGACGTCATATTCACCTTTGACCTCATCATATAAATGGTAAAAAACGTGTGAGGTCTTAAAATGAATCTTTTCAAGCGGATAATTATATTTGCACTGGCCCTTTGCTGCTTTATTTGCAGTTTCTCTTTTACAGCATTTGGCGAGTTTTCACTTCCGGGAACTTCGGCACAAAGTGCCGCCCTTCTCTGCGCTGATAACGGTCAATTTCTATATAAGAAAAACGCCGATATCAAGCTTCCAATGGCCAGCACCACAAAAATAATGACCGCTCTTGTGGCAATAGAAAATTCATCTCCCGATGATACTGTTGCCGTTGATAGGCGTGCTGTGGGCGTTGAAGGATCATCTATTTACCTCACAGAGGGTGAGGTGCTCAAAATGGAGGAGCTCCTTTTTGGGCTCCTGCTTGCCAGTGCCAACGATGCAGCCGAGGCCATTGCCTTTGAAATCGGCAAAAGCATAGAGGGCTTTGCGGCACTTATGAATAATAAGGCTAAGGAGCTGGGACTTTCAAACACCCATTTTGATAATCCTCACGGTCTTGACAGTGAAAATCATTATACCACTGCCTCAGACCTTGCAATTCTGACTTCCGAGGCTCTCAAAAATGACACCTTTGCAAAAATAGTTTCAACCTATAAATTCACCATATCAACAAAAAACGGTGCAAGAGTTCTCATCAACCACAATAAACTTCTTCGCACTTATGAAGGTTCTATCGGGGTCAAAACCGGCTTCACCAAAAGGAGCGGGCGCTGTCTTGTGAGCGCCGCAAAACGAAACGGGCTTACACTTGTGGCTGTCACAATAAACGCCCCTGATGATTGGAACGATCATAGGACACTGCTTGACAGCGGCTTTTCAGCATACAGCATGGTCAATGCCCTTGATGAAAGAGAATACAAAGTATCTTTGCCCGTTATCGGCGGAACAGATCAGACAGTACTGTGCCTCAGTCGGGATAAGATATCGGCGGTATTAAGCTCTGATATAAGCCCGCAGGATCTTAGCTTCACATTAGAAATGCCAAACTTTCTCTATGCTCCTATCGAAAAAGGCGAAAGGGTCGGCAAGCTCACAGTAAAGCTAAAAGGCAAAACTATAGGACAAACGGATATCACAGCCGAATATTCGGTATCAGCCGTAGAATATAAGACAAGTATATGGCAAAAGCTGATAGATTTTTTATCAGGACTTTTCTCATAGCAAAAAGGAATACTAATGGAAGAAATTAGACTTCAAAAATATATCAGCGATTGCGGCATAATGTCACGCCGTGCTGCCGAAGCTGAAATTTTGGCAGGAAAGATAACTGTCAACGGAAAAAAAGCGGAGCTTGGCCAAAAGATAAACCCCGAGAGGGATAAGATCCAGCTTGGCGGCAAGCCCCTCAGACGAAACAGAAAATCAACATATACCTATGTTATGCTCAATAAGCCAAGGGGGTATATCTCATCTGCTCAGGATGAAAGAGGTCGCAAATGCGTTACAGATCTTGTGCGGGACGCCAAGGTCAGGCTATATCCCGTGGGCAGGCTTGACATGGATTCTGACGGTCTCCTGCTTATGACAAACGACGGAGATCTCACAAACAAGCTTACTCACCCAAGGCATGAGATCCCAAAGCTCTACAGGATCAAGGTCTCCCCTGCCCCCGATGCAAAACAGCTTGAGATCCTTCGGGGGGAGCTTACACTTGACGGCTATAAGATACAGCCGGTCGAAACAAATGTAATTGCACAAAACGATGACTCTGCAATACTTGAAATGACACTTTTTGAAGGTCGAAACCGCCAGATAAGAAAAATGTGCGAGATCGCAGGCCTCAGAATAATGTGGCTAACACGCATAGCTATCGGAGAGCTTAAGATAGGCTCTCTTTCAAGAGGAAAATGGCGTTTTCTGACCGAAGAAGAGGTTGAATATCTTAAAGGAAATAAATAACTCAGGAGAAAGCAATGCTAAAGGTTCTTCCCATACAAACAAAAAGCGAGCAGGAAGCAATTTGCTCAAAATGCAATGTTAAATTTGAAACCGACCTCCTTGCATATTCGGCAACACTGGATGACAGACTTGCAGGTATATGTCAGTTCACAATGAACGAAAACGGTGGCAGCATACGCTACCTTGCCCTGGCAGAAGGCTGTGAAAATGAAGAGGTTCTCTTTGTTCTCGGAAGAGCAACTCTCAATTTTATAGATCTGACCGGTGTTCATAAGGCGTATTTTGACGGTGAGGTGAACGAGGCAAACGAAATGCTTATCCGCAGGATAGGATTTTGCCGCAGAGAAGACGGAAGGTTCTTTGTAGATCTTACAAACTTTTTCGTTTCTCCCTGTCAGCACGACAAAAAATAGAACAATTTTTATCTGCATCAAGCGAATATTTTAGTAATTGGTAAAAATTTACAATTTTTACCAATTATTTTTGTGAAGTTTTGTCGCAGGAAATTTATGGAAATATCTTGAAATATTTTACAGTTTATGGTATCATTATATCGTAAAATAAATGAAAAGATATTGGAGGAATCAACAATGGATCTGAACATGGCAAAAAATATGAAAATTCTGATAGCAGATGAAAATCTTCAAATGAGAACGTCCCTTAAAAACGACCTTATGAGAGCAGGATACCGCAGCATTGATGAGGCAGTAAACGGAGAGGATGCGCTGATAAAAATCGGCAGATCTCATCCGGATATCGTAATAGCCGACATATGGCTTTCAAAAATCGACGGAATAGGAGTTCTTAGAAACAGTCGCATTTTGGATTTTGGAAAGGACAAAGCCCCCTCATTTATAATAGTTTCAATGGTTTCAAATCCAAGCATTTTTGTTGAAGCAACAAATGCAGGAGCTGAGATGTGCCTACCCAAGCCCTTTGATTTTGAAAGCCTTAGCAAGCACCTTGAAAGGATCGCCCAAAACAGAGCCAACGCCACAGGCCCAAAAGACAGAGGCGAACATTCTGAGCCGGATATAGAAACTCAGGTAACTCAGATCATTCATCAAATAGGAGTGCCTGCACATATCAAGGGATATCAATATCTCAGAACAGCCATATTGCTCACAATAGACGACAGTGACATAATCAATTCTGTTACTAAGGTACTCTACCCTTCTGTAGCTAAAAAATATTCAACCACCACATCAAGAGTTGAAAGAGCCATTCGTCATGCCATCGAAGTAGCCTGGGACCGCGGCGACGTTGACACCCTCAATTCATATTTCGGCTATACGATTCAAAACAACCGCGGAAAGCCAACAAATTCAGAATTCATTGCTATGATAGCCGACAATCTCCGCCTTAAATATAAGCTTTATTAATAAAGAAAGATCGGGAAAACTGCAAAGCAGCACCCGATCTTTTTTCTTTACCAAATAAATGGGATCAGCCTGTATCTTACACGCTTCATATAACCCTTATAGCCTGAAAGATTGGCCCTGAGAACCTTTTCTTCATTAAGTATTCTTATAACAAGTAATGGAATATACGGCAGAAAACAAACAAAAGACCATAAAGAGCCCAGCACTATCGGAATGGAAAGGAACAGCCAAAGCGTCACCGCATACATGGGGTGGCGTACTATCGAATAAAGACCCGTGTCTATAACCTTTTGGTCTTCCTGCACCTCGATCTTTCTTGAAAGATATTCGTTTTCCCGCATAACCTCTGCATACAGCGCATAAGACAAAAGCAGAATGGCAGAGGCAACGATAACAACCCAAGTATTGATATTTGACCAGCCAAAGCGATGATCAAGCCCCGCAACAACAAATCCGCAAACAAACATGACGGCTGAAAATAACAAGACCGCTTTTTGCGTTTTTTCATTCTCCTTTGAATCAAGCCGTTTCTCCAGCAGACGGGGAGATTTGAAATAAAGCAATATTCCCAAGAGTAGAATAGGTATAAACAGCAGTCCGATAAAAAGCCAACCGTTCATATAATTAAAAGTACCTGCAGGCAAAAACAATAATGTCATAACAAATATAAGTCCGATAAAAAACTTCGAAAAGGCTCTTACTAAAAGCTTCACAAATGCTTCCTCCCTTAAATATTATTGTTTTTTCATTTGTCTGAGGAACATAACTGTTGAGAGCAAAAGGATCAAAGCGGTATATCCAAGCACCCACCAAAGATGAGGGAAAATTCCTTCAAAATCTCCTGCGAGCAAGGCACGCTCCATTTCAACAGCATGAACAAATGGAAGTGCATATGATATCCTCTTAAAAGTGCCGCCCACAAGCTCAAGATCAAACCAAACACCTGATAACCAGGCTGAAAGATTTGTCAGCAGAGCACCGCATATACCGCCAACCTGCTTGTCGCTAAACACGCTCCCGCAAAGAAGTCCCAAAGCAATGAAAAAAATTGAAACGGGAATGATGAATACAACAGAATACAGGATATGAACCGTAATCTCGAGTCCGAGAAGAATTGCGGCAATATAGCATATAATGCTTTGAGCAACAGAGATCGGAATAACAGGTAAGGTGTATCCGAGTATAAAATCAATTGGGGTCAGCGGTGTAGTATATAAGCGACAGAGCAATGAGCTTCCTCTATCCTTTGCGATAATAGTAGCTGAAAAAAGCGTCATAAATGACAGTCCGAACACTGTAATACCCGGTGTTAAATGCTGTATCTCAAAAAGCTTTACAGGAACATTTGCCTGTATGGCACTGAGAAGCAGAATCAGTACCAGAGGAAATCCAAGACCAAATGCCAAATTCAGCGGATCACGCAATATCTCTCTTGCATTTCGGCGCGCAAATGTAAACATCCTCATTTTTCCGCCCCCCTCACGATCTTTACAAAGGCTTGCTCAAAATTATCTTCTCCTGCCGCCTTTTTGATATTTGCCGCCGTATCGCATATAATAAGACGCCCGTCCTTCATAATAGCAATGCGGTCAGAGAGAGCCTCCGCCTCTTCCATATAATGAGTTGTAAGGATAATTGTGATCCTTCCCTTCAGTGACCGTATAATATCCCACAGATCACTGCGTGCAAGCACATCAAGCCCAAGAGTAGGCTCATCGAGGAACAGTATCAGAGGTTCACTTATCAGTGCCATTGCAATACTGAGCCTGCGTTTGTAGCCCCCCGAAAGCTTTCCTGCTTTTTTCCCGGTAACATTTTCAAGTCCAAGCAGATATGTCAGTTCTTTTATTTTTGCATTTTGTTTATCCTTGCAAAATCCATAAACACCGCATATAAGCTCAAGGTTTTCCTTGACAGACAGCCCGGGCGCAACCGCAGTTTCCTGCGGAGAAACAGCGATAATTGATTTAACTGCAGCAGGATCCCTTAAGATGCTTTTACCATTCAAAAAAGCATCTCCGCTTGTGGGCTTCGTGAGGCAGGAAAGCATTTTTATGATAGTTGTTTTTCCTGCACCGTTTACCCCCAGCAGGGCAAACAGTTCTCCTTTCTTAACGGAAAGGCTAAGCTCATCAACTGCAGTTACATCTTTATATTTCTTAGTTAAACCTTCAATTTTGATAGAATCCATATTTTATCCCCCCATTCCATACTGTTTTCTTAATCCCTGATAAGAATCTGTAAGCATTTTGCTGATAAGATCCCAATCAAGATCCAAAAAGTCGGTGGCAAGCATCGTTGCAATTCCGTGAACAAAAGCCCACATCTCAAGATGAAACAGCTTTGCTTCTTCATCTAAAAGCCCCGTATTGATACGAACTATAGTGTTCATTTTGTCGGTTATCTCAGATCCTTCGTTAATTGCTTCGCATCTTCGGTCACGCATATATAAAAGCTTAAACAGCTCTTTTTCCTCTTTGGCAAATCTGATATAAGCCATACCGCTTGCCTTATATGTGGGAAATCTTCCGCTCTCGATCTCTCTCTGTATATATTGAGCGCATAATTCATCTGCCCTCTTCACAACCGCTATGCACAGTTCATCCATGCTCTCAAAATTTGAGAACACAGGCTGTGTTGAGCAGTTTAATGCAGCGGCAATACTTCTTGCATTTATCGCCTCAGCTCCGCTGTTTCGCACAATATCAACAGCAGCGTTTATAATATCCTCTTTTGTTGTTTTAACCTTTGGCGGCATATTGCACCTCCGTAATATACCAATCGTTATATATCATATGTTATTTTATCACAAAAAACTTTGCTTGTCAATATTTTTATAAAAAAATCAGCAAAGAGAGGGTGCTCTCAATGCTGCAGAATTTATTATTGGTCATTATAGTCATCTATCTTGAATCGCCGTTACAATAAATCATTTTCTTTCACAATAACGTTATAACAGTGTTGAAGCTATTTGTCAATCATTTGCAAGTAATTTAGACGGCTTTCGGACGGCTTTTGAATAGGGAACAGGAGTGATAATTTGGGAAAAACGGCGAAAATTTAAGAAATATCTGATTTTGCACCCTTAAAAATCAGATGAGAAAAAGCCCCGAAATCCCTTATAAATCAAAGGTTTCGAGACTTTTGCATTTTGAGGTGCGTTGATAAAAAAGATGCCTGCACTTTATAATATATTCTTTAATCCTCTTGATTCAACGAACTTATGTAAACAAGAGCATAAACACTTCTTAAAACAAGGTATATAAAAAACAAAGCAATCGTTACATTTGTCTCTTCACTAATAGACAAAGCATTTGCTATATATTCACTAACAAACACAAGCAGTAAACTAACATTGGATAGAATATTAAGTGTCGATTTTGTTATGGTTCTTGGTATTACAAAAAAATAATAAACGGTATAAAACAAATCCAATTCATAAAAAACGACAAATCCGCCGAGCACTATGAGCATGGCAGCCCCAAAGCCTTCCAAAATATCCACGCCATTAGCAGGATCCATATCGTAATTATAAGACTTGACCGCTGACACAACAGTATAGATCGTGGTTAAAGCGATTAGAGTCAGAAAGAAAGAGGCAATTATAAATTTTTTCTTTTTCATGTCCCCACCGCCTTTCCGGGTTTAGTATAGCATAAAATCGGGTGTTTGTAAAGTGAAATATTCGGCGATGCCGAATGTGAAATAATTCACTGAGTGAATTGTGAAATATTGCTCCTTCGTCGCAACGTGAAATGAAATTCGCCCATCACATTTGCGAAGCAAATATTTCACAGCGGAGCTATTTCACTTGGCGAAGCCAAATTTCACTCGCCGCATGCGAATTTCGTTGAAAAAAGCACATCTGCAAATGCAGATGTGCTTTTTTCTGGAGGTGCCACCCAGAATCGAACTGGGGATAGAGGTGTTGCAGACCTTTGCCTTACCGCTTGGCCATGGCACCGAATATTTAGGGCACGACTTTTCATCGTGCCCATTGTGGAGCGGATTACGGGGCTCGAACCCGCCACCTCGACCTTGGCAAGGTCGCGCTCTACCAAATGAGCTAAATCCGCAGACCGAGATCAAATCTCGGAAGTGGTGCCTCCGGTCGGAATCGAACCAACGACACGAGGATTTTCAGTCCTCTGCTCTACCAACTGAGCTACAGAGGCAAACAAGCCAAGGATATTTCCAAGACTCATTTTGGCGACCCGAAGGGGACTCGAACCCCTGACCTCTAGCGTGACAGGCTAGCGTTCTAACCAACTGAACTACCGGGCCAACATGGTGGGAACAATAGGGCTCGAACCTATGACCCTCTGCTTGTAAGGCAGATGCTCTCCCA
>JAZNCT010000031.1:0-17926 GCA_045587665.1 Eubacteriales bacterium | reverse complement strand
GTGTGCAGCGGCTCTTATCATTCTGTTGTAGAGCGCGAGACCAAGTCCATTCCTGGACGGCAGATGTGCATAAATTATTTCACAAGAGAGCTTGTCCGCATCCCGAAGAGATGTGAAAAGCCTTTTTGCGTGGGAAGCAAGATCATCTCTCATTCCGATTGGAATGAGTGAAGAATTTTTATCATTCAATGTGTCCTTCTCCTCATCATAGCATAGAATGGCACATTTTTTTGTTTTCATTTCATTTTTTAAAAATTCGATCTGCTTGTCTTCATCTCCGTCAAGCAAAACAAGCGGTGTGTTTGGCGCATAGTGCTTATATTTCATGCCCGGAGAAAGTGGCTTTTCATCTTCCTTTAGCATATTTGTAACAGAGTCTGCTATCCGTACCTTGCCGCATACCATTGTAAGCGCATCGAAAGTGATTGCACCCGGGCGGAGAAGGGTAAGTGATTCGTCTTCAATAAGGACTATTGTTGATTCAAGCCCAATTTCACATTCACCGCCGTCGATGATCATATCTATCTTGCCGTTCATATCTTCGAAAACATAAGAGGCGTTTGTTGGCGAAGGTCTTCCCGAGAGATTTGCCGAGGGGGCGGCAATAGGAACACCTGCTTCTTTTATCAGTGCCCTTGCAACAGCATGGTCGGGGCAACGGATTGCAACGGTAGAAAGCCCGGCTGTTACCGAAAGTGGTACGATATCCTTTTTCGGCATGATAACAGTGAGCGGGCCCGGCATAAATGACCTTGCAAGATCAAAATACAGCTTTGATGTGTGGCAGTATTTTTCTGCATCCCCGGGTTTTTCGATATGTAGTATCAGGGGATTGTCTGAAGGTCTGCCTTTTGCAGCATAGATCTTTTCTGCGGCAGAAGCGTCAAGACCGTTTCCCCCAAGACCGTAAACCGTCTCGGTGGGCATTGCAACAAGACCTCCGTGCCTCAGAATATCGGCTGCTTTTTTTATGCTTTCCACTGCCAATGGCTGTGTGGGATCTGCTATTTTTATAAATTCAGTAGTCAAAGAAAGGGCTTCCTTTCAATTGTTATTCTTCAAAATTTTGTAGCATCAGGAGCATATTTCCCTTTATTAAGGTGGCTTTTAGAGCTCCTCGTTTTTGGGTCACTTTTTTTCTTAATTATTGCTGTTTTTCAGTCTCTCTGCGGCGTCAGCGGCCCTGAGAGCGTCGATCATTTCGCCGATGTCACCATTGAGAAAGCCTTCAAGAGCGTGAGTTGTGAGCTTGATGCGGTGGTCGGTAACTCTGCTTTGAGGGAAATTATAAGTTCTGATCTTTTCGCTTCTGTCGCCTGTTCCAACTTGCTCGCGTCTTTCTGAGGCGATCTTGTCGGTCTGCTCTCTTTGCTTTATATCAAATAGCTTTGCACGGAGCATTTTCATAGCCTTGTCTCGGTTTTTGAATTGGCTTCTTTCCTCCTGACATTCAACTATGATTCCGCTGGGGAGGTGAGTTATTCTAACGGCGGATTCGGTTTTGTTTATGTGCTGACCGCCTGCGCCGCTTGATTTGCAGGTCTCAAATTTCAGCTCTGAGGGGTTTATCTCGATCTCTACCTCTTCGGCTTCCGGAAGCACAGCAACAGAAACTGTTGAGGTGTGTATACGTCCCTGGGTTTCTGTGTCGGGAACTCTTTGAACTCTGTGGACACCACTCTCAAATTTCATCTTTGCATAAACGCCCTCCCCCTCCATCAAAAAGCTTATCTCGCGATAACCGCCTATCTCGGTGGGGTTTGATGACACAGGGGAGATCTTTATGCCATTTTTGTCCGCATACATACCATACATACGGTAAAGGTCGGCGGCAAAAAGTGCCGCCTCCTCACCGCCCGCGCAGGCTCTTATCTCAACTATAACGTTTTTATCGTCATTTGGATCTTTTGGAAGGAGAAGGATCTTTAATTGCTCCGCAAGACCTTCGATCCTTACTTTTTCTTCCTTCAGCTCTTCCTCGCAAAGCTGGCGCATTTCGGCATCAAGCCCTCCCGAGAGCATTTCCTCGATGCCCGAAATATTCTCTGAGCATGATTTATATTCTCTGTATTTTTCTATGAGAGGTGTGAGTGATTTGTACTCCTTCATAAGCGAAGCGTATCGCTGTGGGTCACTCATAACATTCGGATCACTGAGACTGTCCTCGATGCCGATGAATTTTTGCTCTGTTTCCCGTAATTTAAGAAGCATCAGTATTTGCAAAAGGCAGAGAATGCCTTGTAAGTTTCATAAAGGTCAACCTTCGATATAAGCTCATAGGGAGCGTGCATGGAAATTACCGGAACGCCAAGATCAACCGTATCAATGTTAAGGTTTGCGATATATTTTGCAACGGTTCCGCCGCCTCCAAGGTCTATTTTGCCAAGCTCGCCTGTCTGCCAGATAACATTATCCTTTTCCATAATGCCTCGGAGCCAGCCTATATATTCGGCATTTGCGTCATTTGTGCCGGATTTTCCTCTTGCACCTGTATATTTTATGAGAACAACACCGCAGGAAAGCTCGGGCGTATTTCTCTTTTCAAACGCGTCCTTGAAATTGGGGTCATAAGCCGCCGAAACATCGGCAGAAAGGCATTTTGAATTAGCTCTTACAACTGCGGGATCTCCGCCAAGAGCCTTTGCGATCTCGTCGATAAGGTCCGGGAATATGGAACACTTCATACCGCTTGCACCGTCACTGCCGATCTCTTCTTTGTCTGCAAGAACGCACATAAGTGTGTGAGCACTGTCTGCATTGTCGATAACAGATGTGAGGGCAGGGTAAGAGCAAACTCTGTCATCGTGACCGTAAGAAATGATAGCGGCTCTGTCAAGACCGATGTCTCTTGCCTTGTCTGCAGGAACAGCACTGATCTCAGCAGAAATGAAATCAGCTTCGGTTATTCCGTATTTTTCATTGAGCAGGGCAAGAAGGTTAAGCTTGATTTGCTCACCCTCATCCTCTGTGCTGTAGGGGCTTGTTGCCGCAAGAATGTTGAGCTGTTCGCCCTCTATAGCTTCGCCAAGAGTCTTTTTAGCTTGATTCTGACCAAGATGAGGAAGGATATCGTTGATATAGAAGAGCGGGTCGCCCTCATCTTCACCGATGTTTATTTCAACATTTGTTCCGTCCTTCAGCGTAACAACACCGTGAAGTGCAAGGGGTATGGTTACCCACTGATATTTTTTTATTCCGCCGTAGTAATGTGTCTTGAAGAATGCCATTCTGCTGTCCTCAAAAACGGGGCAGGGCTTGAAATCAAGACGGGGGGAATCGATATGAGCGGCAGAGATACGGATGCCGTTTTCTATGCTCTCTGAACCAACTGTGAAGAGGAAAAGGCTCTTTCCGCGGTTATTGTAGTAGAGCTTATCGCCCACAGACAGGGGCTGACCCAGTGTATAGGGCTTAAAACCGGCCTTTTCAGCCATTGAGATAGAGGCTTTAACAGCTTCGCGCTCTGTCTTTGCAGCGTCAAGATAGCTCTTATAGCCAACGGAATATTCGTATGCCGCCTCTACGTTCTCCTTTGAAGTAAGCTCGTAAACGCTTTTTTTGTCATAAAAAAGCTCGTTTTTAAGTTCTTTTGCTGTTTTCATGTTTATCTCCTTAGTCATATAATTTTTCATAGATAGCAACTGCTTTTGAAATCTTTTTAACATAATCCGATGTTTCTTTAAAAGGAATATCTGTTAAAATACCGTTTGTGTCGGCATACAGGGCGTTTGACTGCCATTCCTTAACTCTGCCGGGGCCGCAGTTGTATGCCGCATAAACAGTTTCCCAAAGGCCGAATTCGGAATAAAGATAAGAGAGATAATACGTCCCGTATCTTATGTTGGTCTCGGGATCATAAAGCATACCCTCTTCAAGGCTTTCACCGTTTTTTTCGCAAAGCCACTTGAAGGTTTCGGGCATCATTTGCATAAGACCAATGGCACCTGCAGAGGAGACTGCGTTTGATACAAAACCGCTTTCGGTTTTTATTGTTGCGAATATTATTTCCTCGGGCACTCCGTAAAGGGCAGAATATTTTTCAACATACTCGGAATATGTACGTGGGTGAGTCTTTCTGTCGATAGCATCGCATATATCGTCAATAATAAATCCGGCCGAAATAGAAAGGCCCAATATCAAGATTATTGCAATGCTTCGGAAAAGCGCGTTTTTCAATTTAGTTTCTCCCTGATAAATTTTTCGATCTGCGTCCTGATATCATCCAGCGTTGAACTGTTTTCAATGAGAAAATCAGCACGCTCTGTGTAAAACAGGTCATCCTTTTGTGCAGACAGCCGCTCTGCCGCTTTTTTGGGGGTGATCCTGTCACGCTCGATTATTCTTTTGAGTCTGGTTTCATAGGGTGCGTTTACAACAAGAACAAGGTCACATTCTGCGTCAAATCCACTTTCGATAAGGGTGGGGGCGTCAACAACCACCGCCTTTTTGCCTTCTTCTCTGTATTTTTGGATTAGGTTTCTGCACTCTTTCAGTACAAAGCCGTGCGTAATACTGTTAAGGTCATCAAGCCGTTTCTTGTGCCCGTGTCCTGTGAAAACTAAATCGGCAAGCTTCTTTCTGTCTATTGCACCGTTTTTGTCAAGTATACCTTCGCCAAAACGAGCCACAAGAGAAAGGGTAGATTCGGAGTGAGACTCAAGAAGGGAATGATATATTTTGTCGCAGTTGATGTGCGGATATCCACTATCCAGAAGATAAGCGGCAACAATACCTTTTCCGGCACCGCTTGGGCCGGTCAATCCTATCACCTTCATATCAGATCACCGAAAGGTCGTCGACCTTTATTATTCTGCGAAGCTCGGCAGATTTGTATGCTGCTTCCATAACCTTTTGTACGTAAACACCGTCGCAAAGTCCCGGGCTTGGCTGCCTTCCGTTATATACCGAATCGAGAAAAGCATAATAATTTGCAGAGTGACCCATAAGCCAGCCCACGGGTGCCTTTGGAGAAGGAAATACTCCGCCGGGCGCATCATATCTGCCCACACATTCTATCTTTGTAAAGCCTCTGTCACCGCCAAGGGGGGAGGCTTTTGCCGCTGTATCGTAGAAATAGAGCCATTCACATTCCATAAGCGAATATTTGATCGCGCCCTTTTCACCGTAAATTTCTATGATAACATCGTCGTTTGCGCCAGTGTGCACCTTGCTTTGAATCATAGTGCCGCATCCGCCGCCTGTCAGAGTGCAAAGCATATAAAAAGCTTCGTCCGCATTAGTTTCCCACATCTCGCCGTCCATACCGCGTCGGGTTGGATATGCTATCTGAGAGAGGGCGGAAATGCTTTCGATCTCGCCGCAGAGATGATGCACAAGATCAATAACGTGAGAGCCGAGGTCAAAAAGAACTCCGCCGCCGCAAACATCTCTGTTTTGTTTCCAGCCGGCGTTTTTGTTTGTGTCGGTGGCACTGCTGTGATAATATGCTGCGCTAAAGGAAAGTATCCTGCCGAGACGGCCATCGTCGATGATCTGCTTCGCTCTCATAACGGCAGGAATAAAACGGTTGTTGAACACCATTCCGAAAACAGTCCCTTTTTTGTTTGCCGCCGCCTGCAGCTTCTTTGCCTGGTCATATGAGATGCACAGGGGCTTTTCGCAGTATATATGCTTTCCTGCGTCAATAGCCTTTATCAGTGTGTCAAAGTGGAATATGTTTGGTGTGGAAACGTCGATTATATCAATTTCTTTTGAATAGATCAGCTGATCTTCATTTGTTGTTGCTGTTTTATATCCAAATGTATTTTTGGCATATTCGGCTTTTTCCGGTGTTTTTGTGCAAACACCGCCAAGCTCTATGCCAAATGGCATAGAGGGATAGAAAAAGGGTAGGGTTTTAAGAGCATAAGTGTGCGTTTTGCCCATTGAGCCAAAGCCCAGCATTCCGATTTTTAAAACGTCTCCTGCCATTTTTTTCTCCGTTTCACATACAAATATAATATAATCCAATATATTATACAATATTTTTTCCTCTTTTACAAGTGTTATTGATAAATTTCACTTGAACTTATTAAAATATAGTGGTATAATATATAAAAATTACTATGGAGGTCGGTATGCAAAGATATGACACAATACTCTTTGATGCAGACGGCACACTATTTGACTTTCTGCGCTCAGAGAGAGAGGCTTTGATCCTTGCCTGCGGCAAATTCGGTATAGAGCTTTCTGAGTCGGATATCGGTGAATACAGCGCAATAAACGATTCGCTGTGGAAGGCTCTTGAAAGAAAAGAGATAGATAAAGAGAGTCTCAGAGTTAAGAGATTTGAAATGTTTTGCTCCCTCCGTGGCTATAATTGTGACTATGAAAAGCTGGCGGTGGAGTATACCGATATGCTGTCAAGTCAGCATTTTCTCCTTGAGGGTGCTGAGGATATAGTAAAAAGGCTATATGAAAAATGCCGCCTTTATATTATAACAAACGGTATTGAATATGTTCAAAAGAGAAGATTTTCTCTTTCTCCAATTGAAAAATATTTCAGAGAAGTCTTTATTTCCGAGGTCGTTGGCTTTGAAAAGCCCGATGTTCGCTATTTTGAATATGTGGCAGAGCGGATACCTGATTATGATGTGTCAAAAACTCTTGTGGTAGGCGACTCTATGACCTCTGATATGAAGGGCGGAATAGATGCAGGAATAGACTGCTGTTATTTTACTCCCGAGGGCAGGGAAATACCCGAGGGAAGCCCCATAAAATATCGCATAAGAGAGCTTAGCGAGCTTTGGAACATCGTTATGGGTGAATGATTTGAGAGGTGGATATGTCTGATTTTTCTGAGGCTTTAAAAAGACTGCTGGGGGCAGAATGTTTTGCTGAAAATGAGGTGCTTGCTTCTCATTCAAGCTTTAAGATTGGCGGCAGAGCGGATTATTTTGCAAGGCCCGATAGCGAAGAGATCCTTATGGCAGTTATAGAAAAGGCAAAGGAGCACAGCGTGCCCTATACCGTTATCGGCAGCGGAAGCAATATTCTGTTTTCTGATAAGGGCGTCAGAGGTCTTGTTATTACAACTCTGGGGCTTAACAATATCATTATAAACGGCACAAATATAAGAGCCGGATGCGGTGTCAAAATGCCTATTTTGTCGCTAAGAGCGCAAAAGGGATCTCTTGACGGTATGCGATTTATGTGCGGAATACCGGGCACTGTGGGCGGCGGAGTTTTTATGAACGCAGGTGCATATGGCGGTGAGGTATCGCAGATACTTGCTTCTTCCCGTTATTATGATACCGTTCTTGGCAGAATATGCGAGCTTGCCGGGGCTGAGCATGATTTTTCATACCGCCATTCTTCATACCAGGAGCATCCCGAAAGAATACTTATATCGGCGGATTTTGAGCTTAGAGCGGGAAATGCTGATGAAATAAAGGCAGAATGTGACGAGCTCCTAAGAAAAAGAGCCGAAAAACAGCCTCTTGAATTTCCAAGTGCCGGTAGTACATTTAAAAGGTATCCCGGCTTCTTTACCGCACAGCTTATCGACGAATGTGGGCTGAAGGGGCTTAGTGTGGGTGGGGCACAGGTATCCGAGAAGCACGCAGGCTTTGTGATAAACCGAGGAAACGCAACCAGTGCACAGGTGCTTGAGCTGATAGACCGAATAAAAGAGGTCATCAAGAGAGAACGCGGAATTGAAATTGAATGTGAAATACGCTTTGTTGGAGAAAAATGAAAATGTCATTTGCGGAAAATGTTAAGGCAGAGCTTGTCCTCCAGGCAAGAAAGCTAACCTGCTGTAAGAAAGCTTTTGCATACGGTCTGCTTATAAATTCCTTTCCGAGTGAAAGTGGAATAATCAACTTTGAAACCGAGATTCAAGCTGTGAAAGAAGACGCTGTTGTGGCGATAAAGGAGCAGTTTGGCAAGGAGGCGGAGGTTACCGAAAAAAGCAGAATGGGTCACCTCAGATACATTCTTTCCTTTAGTGCCCGCTCTGCCTCAGAGGTACTTGGCAGGCTGTGCGGTGAGGGGACTATAAATGAGGCTCTGGGCTTTAGGTGCGAAAACTGCAGAGTAAGTTTTCTCAGAGGTGCTTTTCTTGCTTCGGCAACCGTCAGCGACCCTATGAAGTCTTATCATCTGGAGTTTAATTTAAAGGATGCCCAGAGGGCAAAAATGCTTTTTTCAGAGTTTCGTGCCGCAGGCTTTGAGCCGAAAATTGCTCACCGCCGCAGCGGCGTTGGTCTGTATTTTAAAGAAAGCGAAGCTATCGAAGATATGCTTACATACCTCGGAGCTTCAAAAATGCTTTTTGAGTGTATGAACGACAAGATCCTAAGAGAGCTAAGAAACGACACCAACAGAAGGGCAAATTGCGAAACAGGAAATATCGCAAAAGCAGTCAACGCTTCACAGGAGATAATTTCTGCAATAAAAAAGCTGGAAGCAAATGGATTGCTTGCATCCCTTCCCGATGAGCTTTGCGAAACCGCACGGATCAGAACCGAAAATCCGGAGGCATCGCTCTCGGAAATGTGCTCTATGTTTTCTCCTCCGCTTTCAAAATCGGGGCTGAATCACAGGTTTATAAAAATAAAGAAATTTGCCGAGGAGATCGGTGAAAATTAAGGAGCAGTATGGTAAAGGGAGATTTTGTTCATCTTCATCTTCACTCTGAATACAGTCTGCTTGACGGTGCCTGCCGCATAAGCGATATACCCGAGAGGGTAAAGGAATGTGGACAGAGTGCTGTGGCTATAACAGACCACGGAAATATGTACGGTGCCGTGGCCTTTTATCGCGCCTGCAAGCAAGCCGATGTGAAGCCTATTATCGGCTGTGAAGTATATGTTGCCCCGAGATCGCGCTTTGAAAAAGCAAACGCCGCAGACGAGGGGGCATATAATCATCTTGTTCTCCTTTGCAAAAACGAGATCGGATATCAGAACCTTATATATCTGGTCTCAAAGGGATACACCGAGGGCTTTTTTTCAAAACCGAGAATAGATATTGAGTTGCTTCGTGAGCATCACGAGGGGCTTATTGCTCTATCCGCCTGTCTTGCAGGCAGGCTTCCACGCCTTATTTTGCAAGGAAATTATGAGGCGGCAAAGGCGTATGCACTTGAAATGAAGGCTATGTTCGGCTGTGATTACTATATCGAGCTTCAGGATCACGGGATGAGCGAACAGAGAGAGGTGCTCCCAAAGCTTGTTATGCTTGCAGAGGAATGTGATATCGGGCTTGTTGCCACAAACGACGTGCATTATCTGCGCAGAAAGGATGCTTCAACCCAAAAGGTGCTGATGTGCGTTCAAATGAACACAACCGTTGATGACGATGTGAGGACAGGCTTTGAAACAGACGAATTCTATCTTAAAAATGCCGACGAGATGAAAGCACTTTTCGGAAAATATGAGGGAGCGATCGAAAACACTGTACGGATAGCGGAAAAATGTAACTTTGATTTTGACTTTGACCATTTGTATCTTCCTACTTTTAAAACTCCGGACGGCAGTGCACCAAGGGATTATCTTGCCCGACTTGCAGATGAAGGCTTTAAGAAAAAAATTGAAAACGGCGATATTGATTTTGAGCACGGTCACAGTGAAAACGAATACAGAGAGCGAATTGCATATGAGCTGTCTGTTATCGAGAGTATGGGCTATTCAGAATATTTTTTGATAGTTGCTGACTATATAAATTATGCAAAGAGCAAAAGAATTCCCGTTGGGCCGGGCAGAGGCTCGGGGGCGGGAAGTCTTGTTGCCTATCTTATAGGTATAACAACGCTTGATTCTATCAAATTTGATCTGCTTTTCGAGCGTTTTCTTAATCCTGAACGAGTAAGTATGCCCGATATAGATGTAGATTTTTGCTATAACCGTCGAGATGAGGTTATCGACTATGTCTCCGAAAAATACGGCAAGGATCACGTATCACAGATAATAACTTTTGGTACTCTTGCCGCAAGAGCCGCTGTGAGAGACGTTGGCCGAGCTATCGGAATGTCCTATAATGAGGTTGACAGCGTTGCAAAGCTCATCCCCCACGAGCTTAATATAACAATAGAAAATGCCCTAAAGCTCCCGGAGCTTAAAGCGCTTTATAGCAGCTCCGAAAGCGTCAAAAGACTGATAGACACAGCAATGGCTATCGAAGGTATGCCGAGAAATGTTTCAATACATGCTGCAGGAATAGTGATAACAGATAAGCCCCTTTACAGCTATGTTCCGCTTGCGCAAAGCAAGGGAGTTACCGTTACGCAGTATGATATGGACACTGTGGCGGCGCTGGGGCTTCTCAAATTTGATTTTCTTGCTCTCAGATATCTGACCATAATAGATGATGCCGCAAGGCAGATAAGAGAGGAACTGCCCGAATTTGATGTGGAAAAGCTTCCCCTTGATGATGCCGAGACCTATGAGCTTATCTCAAAGGGGCAGACAAAGGGTATTTTTCAGCTTGAGAGCGGTGGTATGCGCACAATGCTTCAAAATCTTTGCCCCTCGAATATAGAAGATATAATTGCGGCGATCGCTCTTTACCGCCCGGGACCTATGGATTCTATACCAAAGTATATAGAATGTCGCCACAATCCCGAAAAGGTGGAATATAAGCTCCCTTGCCTTGAGGAGATATTGAAGTCCACCTATGGCTGTGTTGTTTATCAAGAGCAGGTTATGAGCATATGCCGACGTGTTGCCGGTTATAGCTATGGCCATGCCGATGTGGTTCGCCGTGCTATGTCAAAGAAAAAGGCATCCGTTCTTGCGGCAGAAAAGGAGAGCTTTATTTCGGGAGCTGTTGCAAACGGAATAGAAGAAGCAAAGGCTGCTGAGCTTTTTGAAGAAATGGCTAGCTTTGCAAACTATGCTTTTAACAAGAGTCATGCGGCCTCTTATGCCATGATCTCATACAGAACGGCATATCTGAAGGCCCATTATCCCCGTCAGTATATGGCGGCTCTGCTCAATTCTGTTGTGGGAAGTCCTGCAAAGATAGCCGAATATATTTCGGATTGCGGAAAGCTTGGGATAAATGTCCTTCCACCCGATATAAACGAGAGCAGAGAGGATTTTCATGTAAGCGGAAAAAACATTCGGTTTGGCTTGATACTGAAAAATATCGGCAGACAGTTTGTTAAGGATATGATAAAAGAGCGCAGACACGGTGCTTTTAAATCCTTTGACGATTTTGCCGAGAGAATGATAGGCTTTGATCTCAACAAAAGACAGCTTGAAACCTTGATAAAATCGGGTGCATTTGATAGTCTCGGAATATACAGAAGCCGCCTTATGGCATCCTTTGAAACGATTCTTGCCGCACTGCAAAATAAGAACCGAAGCAATATTGACGGTCAGCTTGATATGTTTTCCGGCCCTTCGGCAAACACTGCTCCTTCATATTCATACCCCGATATTCCCGAATACTCAATCAGGGAGCTTCTTATGCTGGAGCGAGACTGCATGGGAATGTATTTTTCGGGCCACCTTCTTGATAGCTTTTCTTCTCATGTTGCCGATCTTGGTGTATCATCAATGGCAGAAATTGCTGCCCTTGCAGCGGATGATGATGAAGGCACATCTGAGCCGCCTGCAATCAAGGATAAGCAAAGAATCAGGGTCGCAGGTATAATTTCTTCGGTTACAAAAAAGACTACAAGAAGCGGCGATGCAATGGCGTTTTTTAATCTTTCAGACCGTTTTGCTGAGCTTGAATGTATAGCTTTTACAAAACAATATGCTGTCTCGGCGCCATATATACGCGAGGATGAGGCTGTTGCTGTAGAAGGAAATCTCTCGCTGAGAGAGGATGAAAAGCCGAAGATAATAGCTTCAAAGATCATTCCTCTTGTTGAAAATTCGGCGTATTCTGCAAAAAAGCAGGAAACTATGCAACAACCGGAGACAAAGTCTGCACCTGTTCTTCGCCGACTGTTCCTTAGAGTAGAGGATCTTGAGTGTGAGGCTTATTTAAGGGCTTCCAACCTTGTTGACATCTTTGAGGGCGGAACAGCAGTAGTCTTTTACGATTCTTCAAATTCAAAGTATGTTTCCTATAGCCACGGCATAGCCGCAAGCGATTTTGTTTTAGATCAGCTAAGAAGGCTTATAGGAGATGAAAACGTAGTTTATAAATAAAACAAAATGCCGATCATGGAGATCGGCATTTTGTTTTATTAAAAATGCGGTAAACAATAAAAAAAGCTCTGCATATGCTGTAGCAAAGCTGTTTTTGGAGGTTTTTATGGAAGAACGTTATTTTGCGGCGTCAAACTCGGGCAAGGGCTTTATCAGCTATTTCGATCAGGTATTTTCCTGCAAAAATTTTGAGCACGTTTACATAATTAAAGGAGGGCCGGGAACAGGCAAAAACTTTTTTATGCGCTCGATAGCATGTGCTGCAGAAGAAAAGGGAAAAAATGTGGTATATTATTATTGTTCATCGGATCAGAATTCTCTTGATGGTATAATCGTTGACGGACGCATAGCAGTTCTGGACGGGACATCTCCCCATACAAGGGATGCAGGGCTTCCGGGGGCGGCAGAAGATATTGTTGACCTTGGTGCATTTTGGAATGTGAAAAAACTCAGCGAAAAAAGGGGCGAGATAGAAAAGCTGAATCTTGAAAAGAAAAGGCATTATTCAAGGGCATACCGGTATCTTGCTGCATATCACGAGATAAGCCGTGCAATAGAGGACACGGTTTATCCTTTGACCGACAGAGATAAAATAAGAAAAAGCATAGATGCGGTGCTGAAGGATGTTAAAAACGGCAAGGAGTATAGCTCCCGGGTGGCAATTTGCGATTCGGTTGGAATGGAGGGCAGGGTGAGATTTGACAGCCTTGAAAAAAAAGCAAAAAAAATATACAGGATAGTTGATATTTTTGACACCGCCTTTCTTTATCTTTCGGAGATAGCAAATGCTGCAATGTTAAAAAATCTTTCGGTGGTTTATTCATATGACCCTGTTAACACAGACCGTCTTGATGCTGTTTTCCTTTCAGACAGCGGCATACTTTTTACCCTTTGTGAGGCAGAAGGCGCAAAGCAGATATCAATGTCTCGTTTCCTTGCGCAAAAAGCTATGCAGAGCATAAGAAAAACGGTGAAAAGCTCTCAGAAGCTACGCACACTTATGCTGGATGAAACGCTTCTTGCGCTTTCGGATGTTAAGAAAACTCACTTCAAGCTGGAGGAGATATACAAGGACGCAATGGATTTTGAAGCAAAAGAGCGTTTTACAAAAGATTTCATTTTGGGATTGTCGCTTTAACACTTGCTTTTTAAGGTCCTGCGTGCTATAATTAAACGCAGAAAGATGTGGACGATGTTTCATTACTGTGTTTTGTTTACAGCTATCAAAAGTAGATTATCGGCAGGAATTTTTATGGCGGAAATAATAGGAATACTTGAAATAATAGGTACTATAGCCTTTGCAATATCCGGTGCACTTGTTGCCATAAGTGCCTATCTTGATCTTTTTGGAGTGATATTTGTTGGATGTATAACAGCCTTTGGCGGTGGTATACTGAGAGATCTTATCATCGGTGTTACGCCGCCGAGGATTTTTTTGAATTACAGGCTGTGTCTTGTAGCAATCACGGCGTCAGCTCTGGTATTTGTTTTTGCATATTTTAAAAGAAAGAGTTTTGGTTCACTGAAAGGCAGGATAGAGCATATAAATAATATTTTTGATGCGCTGGGCCTTGCGGCATTTTCCATAACCGGTGCTGAAATAGGCTTTGGCAGCGGTTTTGGCGATAATGGCTTTATCATTATTGCACTTGGAATGATAACGGGAGTTGGAGGCGGAATATTCAGAGATGTGCTGACCGATACCACGCCCTATGTTTTTAAAAAGCATATCTATGCTATAGCCTCCATAGCAGGCAGTACGGTCTATTTCATTTTGAGACTAAATGGGGCGGATATTTCGCTTTGCTCTGTGATCTCTATGGTTATCGTTGTTACAATCAGGATGCTTGCGGCAAAATTCCGCCTCAGCCTGCCTAAGATACATTTGGAGGACGAGACGAAAAAATGAAGATAACTCTTTTTACACTTTGCGGCTCATATTCACACACGGCTCTTGGTATAAGATGTCTCAGGCCTTATCTTGAGGCAGAGGGCTTTGAGGTGAGTCTGATAGAGGCAAATCTCAGAGACCGTACCGCCTCGGTCATACACTCTCTTTTCAGTGAGGGCGCAGATATATATGGATTTTCTTGCTATATATGGAACATCGGGGAAATGCTTGGCATTGCAGAGGAGCTAAGAAAGCTGTTGCCCGAAAGCAAAATTGTTTTCGGCGGGCCGGAGGTGTCCTATGAAAGCGAGAGATTTGCCCGGTGTTCTTTTATTGATTGTATAGTTTGCGGTGAGGGTGAGAGAGTTTTGCCGAAAATATGCTGTAAGATAAGAGACGGAGAGCCTATAAAAAAGCTTTACAGATCAGAAAAAAACGAAATGACAAACGGTATCTTATACAGAAAAAGCGAGCTTTGGGGGCAGAACAAAAGTATTTTATATTATGAATCCTCAAGAGGCTGTCCCTTTTCCTGTGCATTTTGTCTTTCCTCTGCTTCATGCGGTGTTGTTTTTAAAAGCTCAGAGCAGACGCTTTCCGAGCTTGAAGAATTTGAAGAGCTTGGCGACAGCTTTAAGATACTCAAATTTGTTGACCGCACATTTAATTTTAATGTGGAAAGGGCAAATTCCATATGGCGTGCGCTTCTTTCGGATAAATACACGAAAAAATATCATTTTGAAGTTTGCGCATCTCTTTTAAATGAGGAGAGCTTTGAAATTTTTTCTTTTATGCCAAAAGGTAAGATACAGCTTGAGGTGGGTCTGCAGAGCACAAATCAAAAGACACTTAGCGAGATCTCACGTCATCTTGATGTTGAAAAGACCCTTGAAAGCTGCAGGCGAATAAAGGATATGGGCAATATACACCTTCACCTTGATCTTATTGCCGGTCTGCCCTATGAAGATATGGAGAGCTTTAAAAGGTCTTTTGATGCTGCTTATGCGGTATGTGACAAGCTTCAGCTTGGCTTTCTGAAGCTTCTTTTTGGCACAGAGCTGAGAAACAATGCAGAAAAATACGGTTATAAATATCTTTCATCGACGCCATATACTGTGCTGCAAAGCAACTGGATGTCTTATGAAGAAATGTTTGAGCTTGAAAGGATATCCTATCTTCTTGAAAGGTATCACGAAAGCGGGAGCTTTGATCTCTGCCTTGATTTTCTTATTAAAAAATTGCCCTCTGCCTTTGATTTTTACAGGGGATTTTCCAATTACATTTGTGAAAAGGACGGTAGAGAGATTCAAAAAATTTCACAGGCAGACGCCTTTTCACTGCTTTATTCATATGGAGAGACACTGCTTTCGGCAGAAGATACAGAAAAATTTTCAATTTTAATGCACAATGATTTTGCCGCAAAAGAGGTTCGAAAAATGCCAAAACTCGGTGGTTAAAAATAAGAGCTGATTAGAAATCAGCTCTTATTTTTTTGCTTACCTATTGTGACATATTTCACACACTGAAAGTAATATAATGTTAATATGCTCAAAGGGGGTGAGAAAATGGGGAGCGTTGTTTATGCTGATGTCTTGTTCCTGATAGATTTCAGTATGGATTTTCTCACTTTTTATATAGTTTCCCGTGTGCTGAAGCAGAAAATCAGATTGATAAGGATGTGTTCTGCCTCTGCAATGGGGGGAATATATTCGGTAATTTCTCTTGGAATAGATATAAGCCCCTTTCTCGGTTTGCTTTTTGATATTTTTGTTTGTTTTGTGATGTGTATGACTGCCTTTCTTGAAAAGAGCCGAAGGAGAATGAGGCGGATGCCCTTTTATACCTTGATATATTTCACCGTTTCTGCAATGCTTGGCGGAATAATGACGGCAATTTTCGGATTTTTAAATCATTCTATAGTTATAGAAAACGGTGGCAGGGATGATCTGTCTCTGTGGGTGTTTGGGTTTGTTGCTATAATCAGCGGTCTTGCAACAATGTTTGGCAGTAATCTTATAGGCCATAGCTCAAGGGCTAAGTTCGGTTGCCTCAAGGTCAGGCTTGGAAAAAGGGAAATGAGCTTTGAAGCCATGAGCGACAGCGGAAATCTGCTAAAAGATCCGATTGGCGGCAAGGATGTTGTTGTGCTTGATAAAAGAAGGGCAAGACAGCTTATTCCCGAGGTGATCGACAATGACCTTGCCTGCCTTCCGATGAGTATAGCTAAAACCGTGAGACTCATACCAATAAGAACTGCTGCAGGTGAGGGTATATTAACGGCTTTTATGCCGGATGAGGTTACACTCTGCTATGACGGAACAGAAAAAAACATTGATGTGCTGGTTGCAGTTTCAAGAGAGGAGCTTGAGGGCAATCGGGTTGAAGCCATAGTTTCTTCAGATTATTTTACATAAAACAGGAGGATCAGAATGAAAAACACCGTTAAAGAATGTCTGAGAAAAAGCTGTACTATGCTCAGGAGAGCATATGATAAACTGCTTGATTCGGATGGAAAGGGGATCTTTTATATAAATGGTCCCGATGTGCTGCCACCGCCGCTATCGTCAAGTGAGGAAAGTGCGGCAATTGAAAGGCTTGAATTTGATGAGGGAGCAAGGCTTTCTTTGGTTGAGCACAACCTCAGGCTTGTTGTTTATATTGCAAAAAAATTTGAAAGCACGGGGATAGGCATTGAAGATCTGATTTCGATAGGAACCATAGGACTTATAAAGGCAATAAACACCTTCAGATCGGATAAAAACATAAAGCTGGCTACATATGCTTCAAGGTGTATAGAAAATGAGATACTCATGTATATAAGAAAGCGCAGCAACGCAAGATGTGAAATGTCGATAGACGAGCCTTTGAACGTTGATTGGGACGGAAATGAGCTTCTCCTTTCTGATACACTTGGGAGTGATGAGGACAATATTTCCGACGAGATAGAGGCTTTTGAGGAGCGAAAGTTGATAAGAGAGGCTGTCTCCCGTCTTGGAGACAGAGAAAGGATAATAATAGAAATGCGATACGGTCTCGGCGGAAGCCGGGAGATGACACAAAAGGAGGTTGCAGACGCTCTCGGAATATCACAATCATATATTTCCCGACTTGAAAAGAGGATCATAGGACGCCTCAGGGAAGAGATAGCAGATAAAATATAATTTTTTCGGATTCTAAATTATGTAGATTCACAAAAAATGTCACCCTTGTTATAATGATAGTGAAGATTTTGCAGCACCGAAACGGATCCTATCGAAAGGAATATAATTATGAAATACTATAATACAGATATGACAAAACAGAAAAGGACTCCGATAGGATGGTACTCTAAAGGACAGTTATTACCTGCTGACAGAAAAAGCAGAAACCGCAGATTGATTTTCTGCGGTTTTTGTGTTACAATAGGAGTAGGGACTAAACCTGATTCATCTGATAAACAAAAGTGAAACTTGAATAAATCAGACAGATAAATAAGAATTTGACGGAGCGTATAATGGGAAAGAAATTATCAGAAATGAGTTTAGAAGAACTTTGGTTGTTGTTTCCAATCTTTTTAGAGGAACATAAAGATTGTTGGAAAGAATGGTATTGTGAAGAAGAATGTCTATTGAAAAATGTATTTTCTTTAGGTGAAAGAATCAGCCATATTGGAAGCACCGCTATTCCTTCTATTTGGGCAAAACCCATTGTTGATATTCTTGTAGAAGTTCCAAAGGAAAGCACGTTGGTTGATTATAAAGACTTGATTGTAAGCAATGGGTATCTTTGTATGTCGCAAAGTGAGAACGGGCTGTCTTTTAACAAAGGATATACAGAGAATGGATTTGCCGAGCGAGTGTTCCATTTGCACTTGAGATATGCCGGCGATAACAATGAATTGTATTTTAGAGATTACCTCATTGAGCATCCGGATGTGGCAAAGGAATAC
>JAZNCT010000030.1:0-1594 GCA_045587665.1 Eubacteriales bacterium | reverse complement strand
GAAGAACATAACCAAGCTTTTCAAATTCATCCTCAAGATATTTTGTAGTTTTAAATTCTTTAAAACCCGTTTCGGGATTTGCAAATATGTATCTCTCTGCCTTTAAGATCATATCGCTGTATTTATCAACCATCCCGCTGTATTTTTCAAAAACCTCGCTATACATTATGTTTACGCCTCCCATAATCTGTTTTTTGTATTATTGATAGAATTATAAACAAAACTTCCCAAGGGGGAAAATCTCCCCCTTGGGCTTTTTGTTAAAAGTCAAGTGTTACAGAACCGTCATCATTATATATAACGGCGGTCTTATCCTTGAAAAATTCATCTATTGCTGCAAAATACTCTTCCTTTGTTTTATATGTGGGATTAGCATTTGCAATAACTCTCTTTGCCTCTGCCGCATCATCCTTAAGAAGCTCGTGCAAAAATACAAGCTGGAACTTTGCAGAGAATACACAAGCACTTTCCGGGTCAGCTATATAATATGATGCACCGTGGCTTGTGCCCTTTGCACCCGACACATAGGGATGAAGCGCAGGCATTACCATCTGAATATCACCAATATCGGAACATCCGCCGCCACGGCCCGGGTTATATTTGATCTTATCGGGATCGGTACACATAGGTGCTACCCTCTTGCAGATCTCAAGCATAGTATCATCGTTTTCAACAGGAGAATATCCCGGTCTGTCGTGGATCTCAACATTTGCACCTATAGAAGCCGCAGCCGCCGCATAAGCTCTGTTCACCTTGTCGTTGACCTTCTTTATTATTGCGTTGGAAGCTCCTCTTACCTGTGTTTCAACACCGATCTCCGAGGGAATTGCATTAACCATCTGTCCGCCGTTTGTAACTATAGAATGCACTCTTGCATATTCTCCGTCGACCATTGTTTCACGGAGAGCATTAACCGCATTAAAGCCCATATTTGCCGCATAAAGGGCATTAACCCCCTTATCGGGAGAACCACCTGCGTGGGATGCTACACCTTTATAAACAATATTCTTGGAAACACAACCGTTTGAGCCTTTTTTCATAACGATCGTGTGAGATTCGCCGATAGTTGTATGTACCATAAACGCCAGATCAACATCGTTGAAATAGCCTCTCCACAAAAATTCGACCTTACCGCCGAAATATTTGATTATACCTTTTTTTCTCAAATCTTCTCTGTAGTCTGTTTCAAGAAGCTCTTCTGCGGGAACTGCACAAAGCTTTACAGAGCCCGAAAGCCCGTCCAATGCCCCCTCTGTTTTAAGAGCTGCCGCAATACCCAAAAGGGCAGAACACTGACAATGGTGTCCGCAAGCATGTACGGCACCTGTTTCTTTGTCTGCAAACTCGTGTTCGGTACAAATAACCGAGTCAAGCTCACCGAATATAAGAACCTTAGGTCCGGGTCTGCCTGTATCTATTTCTGTATAAAAGCCTGTTATACCCTCAGCTCTGTGAAGAACATAACCAAGCTTTTCAAATTCATCCTCAAGATATTTTGTAGTTTTAAATTCTTTAAAACCCGTTTCGGGATTTGCAAATATGTATCTCTCTGCCTTTAAGATCATATCGCTGTATTTATCAACCATCCCGCTGT
>JAZNCT010000029.1:0-21213 GCA_045587665.1 Eubacteriales bacterium | reverse complement strand
AACGCATAACCAGTCATAACACCGGTAGCATCGTCATATGTGAAGTAAACAGCTGCCTTATTAGCGATCTTAGAGAAGTCACCAACTGCAACGTTCTTACCGGAACCGTGAACTGTGATGAAGTTAACACTTGTTACAGTGTATGTCTTACCACTAACCTTTACGTGAACAAGCTTACCATTGATATCCTTAGTCTGGCTCTCGTATGTGCCAACGATCATATTGCTGTTTTCGAGGTTGAAGAGCTCACTGTTACCGCCGGCAGTCTTAACATCCGCAGGAAGGAATGTCTTGATTGTGCTTTCGCCATCAACAACATCTCTTGTGATGATAGCACCGTAGTTAGTTGTAACTTCGCCTGTACCGTCCTCATAGAATACAGCGTCAGCGCCACCGTTCTTGAATACCTTAACTTCATCGCCTGTGAAGATAACAGACTCTTCGTACTTGTTATCAACGAGGTTGTAGAGGTTGGAGTATACATAAACCATTACGCCTTCGTCATTGTAGATCTTAACGTTAGCTGTCTTTGCTGTTACCATGTAAACTTCGTCAGCCATGAATGTTGCGTTTACATAAGGAATGTACTCGTTGAGAGCCCATGTGTCGTTATGATCACGAATGATGTATTCGCAAGCCTCAAGGCTGTCAGTGCCAACGAGTTCTTCGCCGCAAGCATGATCGAGTGCAACATATTTAAGCTGTACATCCTGAACCTTTTCAGTCCAGTCAACCTTACCTTCGCAGATCTCTTCGATGCAATGAGCCTGATCGAAGATCATGATCTGATCGGAGTTAGCTACATATACCTTAGCGTCATCAGAGAGAACGAGCTTATCATCCTCTGTAGGAACGCCTGTGTAAGTGTAGATACCGTCCTTAGCAACGAATGTCCAAACCGTGTCAGCGTCAATAGAAATGATCTTGCCGCCGCTAGCGATAGGAGCGTTGGAAACGCCGAGAGTGAATTTTACAGTACCAGCTGCAGCCTTAGTTGTAAGAGTTGCGGGAGTGAGAATGCTGAGCTTGTAAGAACCGTCAGCATTTGTGCCGAGTACGCTATAAACATTAGTTGTTTCCTTAACTGTACCAGCTGCATCCCAAGCGCCTTCACCGTCAACAGTTGCTACGAGCAGATCAATGATGAAGTCACGCTCGATAGCCTTGTAGAGAGCTGTTGCCTGGTGAGCAGCCTTGCGCTCTGCATCGAAGAAGTAGCTGTACTTGATATTGCTTGCGTTATCGCCATAGAACGTTTTGATGTATTCGCAGAAGATAGCAAATTCAGCATCTGTAAACTCTTCGCCTTCGATAGAGTTGATCTTGATTGTCTTAGCCTCACCTGTTGCATCAATGTATGCGTCAACAACGATCTGGTCGTTTTCAACAGCAAACTTGCTCTGGTAAGGATTGAATGTTACGAAGTTGTATGTTGTTGCAGCAGAAGCTCTAGGAACACCGTGGATAAGGTGACCTGCGAGAACTACTCCCTTGAAACCGGAGCAAGCGTCTGTCATACCAACTTCAAGAACATCGTTCCAGCCGTTGTAGTACCAACCGTTGTAACCGGTCTTCTTATTACCGTCCCAATCAGTGTATTTGGGCTTTTCGTTTTCGTCAACCTTGTTGTTGCCGTTTGTATCGAGGAGGCTTACAACATAAGGAACCTTGCCCCAGAGATCCTGGTCAAACGTTTTGATTGTATAGAGACCGAGGAGGTTATCGATTGTCCAACCGCCGATATCGTAGGTTGTGCCGTCGATGCAAACCTGAGAATCCTCGTAGATTCCGGATGTGCCAACCTTACCCTTAACAGCCCACTCAACATTTCCGGACATAAGGTTGAGTATCTTAGCTTCTTCCTTAACGTTGATTGTGTTAGTGTGTCTGTTGAAGGTGTAGAGGTACATACCATAGTCCTTGAACTTTGTAACTGCACCTGTAATTGTGTAGTCAGCAGCCTTAACACCCTTAAGGAGAGCGTCACTACCGTCAGCTGTGGGAACACCTTTGAGAGAGAATGTTGTGCCTACTGTACCTGTGTTACCGAAGTAGTAAGGTGTGTAGATAGCAGCGTCATAAACACCGTCGTTGTTATAGTCAAGTGCTGTGATTTCGCAGAAGTAGTTTCTTGCGATAGAGAGAACAGCATCTCTTGTTGCATTGTAGAACTTGTTATAGTAGTTATTTACGAGATTCTTGTCAGTACCGAGGTACTTAGAGCCGCCGATAACGTCGCCCTGCTCTATCATGTCGTAGTCAGAATCAAATTCCTTCTTTTCAAAAAGAGCGTCATCAACAGTGATCTCAGAGATAGCAGCCTTGATCTCATCGGATGTAGCCTTTCTTGCAAGTTCGCCCTTAGAATCAAGGAAGTAGTAAGCACCATCCTTGTATGCGAGCTTAATATCACCATCAACATCAACGATATTACCTTCATCGTCGAAGATGTAATCATAGTTGTCGATAGCTACAGGCATACCGAAGTCGCTGTAGAGAATGATGTTATGAGTACCTGTAGGAGCAGTGTAGTCAGCATCATATCTGTCAACGAGGTTGTATTCCTGACCGCCGAAGCTGAGGAACCAGTCTGTATCAGCAACGATCTTGCCTGTTGTGGAGTCATAACGGTGGTCGTAGTCGATAAACTTAACGTCGATCTCGCGATCATCGCCGTAGTTTTCGAACTTATCTGCTTTGCACTGGTCGCCCCATGTGAGAACGTCGTTCTCAAATGTGAGCTCATATGCGTAGCCGAGCTTGTCAGCAAAGTCGCCGTCGATATCGTCAGAGATATCACTTGTCTTTGCATATACATAGTTGTTGTTGATTGCTCTGAAGTCGTCACCGATCTCAGCAAATGCTACGTAGCCCTCGTTGAGTTCCTTGCCAAGGTAACCCTGGATAGAAGCACCGGGGATCTTGCAAGAAGCGTTCTTAACAACTGTAGGTGTTGCAACGAGCATGTAAGTGCCGCTTGTAAGGTTGAAGTTCTTAGCGAAGGCAGAATCATCAGCATACAGAGCGTTGTAAATAACTGTAGCTACTACGCCACGAGAAGCAGCATCCTTGTAGTCTACACCGGAAATGCCAGCTGTAAGACCAAGTCTCATAGCTGTGTTGCTAAATCCGTAAGGATAGGACAGACCTGTGTAGCCCAGCGAACGAACTACCATTGTAAGTACATCCTGATATGTAACATTGCCCATAGGGTCAAATCTTACATCGGACTTACCTACTACTACGCCCTGCTCATAAGCATAGGAAATTGCTCCTACTGCCCATGCAGCAGCGTCGAGGTCTTTGAAGTTTGTGTCATTGCGGTAGTTCTCCCAATAAGAACCTACCTTGCCGGTCATGAGACGAGCAACAAGCTGTGCAGCTTCTGCACGAGTGAGGTTGTCGTCGGGTTCAAGACCGTCTTGTTTACCCTGAATGATCTGAAGCTCGTAAAGACGTCTGATAGCGGTTTCGTTGTAAGTAACCTTGTCTTCATCAGCTGCACCAATTACAGCTACGAGACTTGTTGCTACCATCATAACAGCAAGCACCAGGGCAAGAATTCTCTTGAAATTCTTCATGGTTTGGTTTCTCCTTCAAAAATAATTATTTTTTCAGGTGAAATAGATTTATGTTCAACCTGTCGCCACGTCGAAGAGAAACTTCGCTCACATCCGACTTAGCTGTCATCGGATGATATCTCACTCCGATGGCTAGGGCATTCCATAAACTTTCCCCTGTGCCAATATAGTACCATGCCTTCATATTTTTGGCAATAGATTTTCTTTACCTGTAATTTCATTGCAATATTAAACCCTCTTTAATATTGCACCTGCAACATCCCACATTCGAATTTTCTTTCATTATATTATATAGCGAACCTTCCGACTTTTTTGCACCATAAAACCCTCTATGCGCAAAAACAACTCTTTATGCTGCTTGATCATATCGGAATGCGGCATCTCGTATTTCAGTTAACGCGTTTAGAATCCTTGCTTTTGGGCTTTGGAACACGAGTGACAGTGCTGTAAAGGAAAATGTCTCTGCTTTCTTTTAGCGAAAAGCTTCCGATCTTCACATAATTAGCGGCATTTCTGGCAGATCTTACGCTTTTCAGCTTTGATCTCATAAAAGAAACAGAAACAAAACCAACAAGAAGTCCCATAACACACGCTATACATGCCACAGTAAAAAGGTCACCCGATCCCTCGCCGTCGGCATATTCATAAGTGTCATGAGCATCTGCGAACACCGTCAAATTCGCCAAAAACGCAAAAACTATGATAAGCAGCAATGCAAAATAAATTCTTCTCATACTATCACCTACATAAGTCCAAACAGAATAATCAAAATAAATGAAGCTATGCCGGCAACAGCGGAAATACCAAAAAGCCATTTAAAATATGCCTTTATATCCATAGGCAGGTCGCCAACCAGCTTTCCTGTTTGACCGTTCATTGCGAAGATATAATTTTTATCCTTATATGATGTCCTAAAGAGCCAAATCGGCAAAAGGGCATATTTAACACTGCTTTCAAGAAGCCCAACATTGCTGTTCTCTGTGCGAACAGATAAAAATCCGACTGTTGTTGATCTGAATTCATCTTCAACGCTCTGTTTTATACGTTGATTGGCTCTTTCTATGCTCTCGGCAGAGGAAACATCATAGCGATCGGCAAAATAGCCTGCAAGATATGCACTCTCAAAGTCAACGGCTTCCCCCATATCATAGGGCTCGATAGACTCCATAAGCTGATCGCACATCTTTGACGAGCCGTCTACAGGAATTTTTTCAAATTCCAGATCACCTCCTCGGATAAGTGCATAATGATAGGTCTTTGTATAAAAATATTCACTGTCGCTCCAATGTCTGTATCTTTCGCCGCGATAACGCACCCTTGAACTTGTGTTGGCATCAAAAAGCCAAAACGGAACGTATATACCCTTTATCTCATCCAGCCTATTTTCATCTCCAAAGGATCCAGGAAGAAGCTTTTTGCCCTTGAAATGGGCTTTCAACGCGCTTTTCGCCTCCGCCTTATCAATTTTAAAGGGAATTACAAGGTCAGGTCTCAGCACACCGCTGAGCTGTCCTGAAAACACGATCGGATTACCGCAATATGGACAGCTTGTGGCAGCAGATGTGGCATCGCCTATTATTTCGCCTCCGCAAGATTTACATAAATATGTTTTTATACCTTCAAGCTCGTCGGCCTTCCACTCACCCGTGCCTGAGTTATCCCAGCAAAACCGTTCTTCATCCTCCCCCAAAAGCTCATCATTATATGACTTAAGTGCTTCAATCTCAAACTCCGAATCGCAGTAAGGGCACTTCATTTTTTGAGAATCGCTGTCAAACACTATTGCTCCGTTACAGCAAGGGCATTTATATTCTTTTAAGGTATCCAGTTAACATCACCGTCCTCAAATAAGCAAGATTTACTTAATATCCCCTTCGTCAAATCTATCTCCGCACTCAGGGCAGAATTTTGGAAGATCGTTTGGATCTTCGGGCTCAAAACCGCATTTATCGCATTTGCAGATCGGGGCTCCCGCCGGTTTTTTAGCACCACATTCGGAGCAGAACTTACCCTTGTTTACAGCACCGCAGGAGCATCTCCAGCCTTCCGCCTTCGGCAAACCACATTCCGAACAGAATTTACCGTTGTTCACAGCTCCGCAAGAGCATTTCCACCCCTCGCTCTTTGATTTTTGTTCCGGTGCATTCTGTGCACTTCCCATAGAGAAAAGATTTCCGATGTTAGCTCCGCCTGCCTGCTGTGCCATTCCGAAGCCCATAAAACCGGACATTGCACCGCCCTCATTTGCCGCAGCCGCCTTCATAGCATCTGCCTGCGCACCGGCAAGATGAGCTGCCGCCATTGTGGGATCTCGCAGAATTGCATTTTTCTGCGCTGTTTTGATAAGCTCTTCATCCTCTTCAGGAAGTGTTATCGGATTGAGAGCAATAGACTTTATTTTAATGCCTCGAAGCTTTCCCCATTTTTCAGAAAGTGCTTCGTTGAGCGCCGTCTCAAGTTCTGCCGTGTGCGCAGGTATATGGCTTGGGCGCAGTTCAAGAGAAGAAAGCTTTCCAAGTGCAGGTGCAAGCGCACTGACAAACTCTGTTTTAAGCTGTGCTGAAATATCTGAAACCAGATATTCCCTTTCAACATTTCCGCAAACATTGGCATAAAAGAGCAATGGGTTTTCGATAGTGAACGAATAAACCCCGGAGCATCTTACGCTAACGTCAACATCAAGACCGATGTTGCTGTCGACCACTCTGAAGGGCACCGGCGAAGGTGTACCAAACTTATTATCCATGATCTCTTTTGTGTTGAAATAATAAACCCTTTGATCCTTGCCGGTATCGCCGCCATAGGTAAATCTCTTACCCATAGTCTTGAACGCTTCCACAATGCTCTCACCCAGAGAGCCTGCAAAAATACTGGGCTCACTCGATTTATCATATGTATATTCTCCCGGCTCTGCGCAAAGCTCAACGACCTTGCCCTGCTCAACGATCATCATACACTGCCCGTCTGCAACAGCAATACCCGAACCGTTTGAGATAACATTGTCGTTCCCCTTTGTGTTTGATGATCTGCCCGAGATCTGTTTTTTGCCCTTGAGGGCAAGGGTGTCGCCCGAAAGCGAATCGCAATAGAAAAATTCCTTCCATTGATCTGCAAGTGTGCCGCCAAGAGCACCTATAGCTGCTTTGATAAGTCCCATAACAATTCTCCTTTATATTTTAATCTTTCTTTTTTCTCATAGTGCAAAGCTCTGCAAGAGGGCATCTCGGGCAGGCCGGTGACCTTGCCATACAGTATTCCCTGCCAAACATCACTATCCTGTGGCAAAAATCACTCTGCTCAGGAGGCTCAATAAGCTCTCTCATAATAATTTCAACCTTATGTGGATCTTTAAGCGATTCATCATAGAATCCCAGTCTGCCGCAGATACGTATGCAATGAGTATCTGCAACGATAGCAGGCTGATGATATATGTCTCCAAGAAGCAGATTGGCGATCTTTCTTCCAACGCCGGGAAATTTCAGCAGTTCCTCCATAGATGAAGGCAAAACTCCGTCATATTCATCGCACAGCATCCTGCAGGAAGCCTTTATGCTATCCGCCTTGGTCCTGAACAAACCGCAGGGGCGAATGATATCCTCTATTTCGGAAAGCTCTCCATCAGCAAGTGCCTTGGCTGTCGGAAATCTCTTAAAAAGCTCCGCGCAAACTATGTTCACTCTTGCGTCTGTGCACTGGGCACTGAGCCTTCCCATAACAAGCAGCTTCCACGCTTCTCCTTCATAAAGCAGAGCACATTCGGAAGAAGGATATATTTTTTTCAGCTCTGAAACAATGGCAGCCGCTCTCTCTTTTTTAGCTTTTTTTGATTCTTTTTTCATAATTTTACCTCTAAAACTCAAAAAATGCCGTAAAATCCAGAAAAATCTGCAAATTTTTTATGTTTTTTTACAATTTTCTATTTAATATTATATAAATTTGTATTATAATATATGCTAAGGAGTTTTTTCTCTCCGCACAACTATTATAAATCATTTTTGTGAATATTGCAAGACCATGTTTTATTTTAAAGAGAGGACGGTTACATATATGAAGCAAAAGTATACAATAACGATCGCCGATACCGAAATGAATGTTATCACAGAGGAGTCACCGGATTTTGTTGATGAGATAGTTGGAATACTTGACAGAAAAATAAGAGAGATCAATACAGCAAGCCGACGCTGTTCAAAGAACGAAGCCGCTCTGCTCTGTGCCCTGGATTATTGCTCGGATAAGATCAAGATGCAAAAAAAGGTACGCACCTTTGATGCGGAAATGGCACTGAAAAATGCTCAGATAAACCGTCTGACTGCCGAAAACGAAAGACTGACCGAACTGCTCAGAAAAAACGGAATAAAATTTTAAAGCATGACCGAAAGAAAAAGAAACGCCCTGCCGGAGCTTCTCGCCCCCGCAGGCTCAATGCGTGCGCTTGACGCCGCAATAGATGCGGGAGCCGATGCTGTATATTTCGGCGCTTCAGCCTTTAACGCAAGGATAGGCGCAGAAAATTTTTCTGAAGATCAGCTTGCTGCCGCTTTTGAAAAATGTCACGCTTACGGCGTTCGTTCATACGTTACGCTCAATACTTTGGCTCTCGACCGAGAACTTTCGGAATATCTGAAAACTGCCGAAAAGGTCTTTGAGCTTGGTGCCGATGCCCTTATCGTAGCGGATCTTGGCGGTGCTTCCATGATACATAGGTATTACCCCGAAATAGAGCTGCACGCAAGCACTCAGATGTCGGGGCACAACACAGAAAGCGCAAGAATCTTAAGCGGTATGGGCTTTAGCAGAATGGTGCTGGCAAGAGAGACTTCTCTTGCAAACATTCGTTCTTTCACCGCTTCATCTCCGATAGAAGCCGAGATATTTATTCACGGCGCTCTTTGCGTTTCTCATTCGGGTCAGTGCCTTTTCAGCTCTATCGTCGGCGGCAGGAGCGGAAACCGAGGCGTATGTGCTCAGCCCTGCCGACTTCCATATGGCAAAAAGGGAGAGTCATATCCTCTCAGCTTAAAGGATATGTGCCTTGCTTCACACATCCCCTCTATAATAGAAAGCGGAGTTGCATCACTGAAAATAGAAGGCAGAATGAAATCTGCCGAGTATGTGCACGCAGTTACAAAAATCTATCGCAGTCTTCTTGACGAGGGGCGAGCCGCAGAAAAAGAAGAGCTTTTATATCTCTCCTCCGTGTTTTCAAGAGGGGGCTTTACCGACGGATATTTCACCGAAAGCATCGGTAAAAATATGCTTGGCATCAGAAGTGACAAGGATAAAGAAGCCACAAGAGTTTTAAAGCCCTTTGAGGGGATAAAAAGAAAGCTGCCCATAGATATATCGGCATCCTTTGCCGCAGGAGCTCCTGCACGCTTGACAGTTTCTGACGGAAACAGAACAGTTGCCGTAACAGGAGAGTCCCCCTTTGAAGCCTTAACAGCACCAATGACAAGAGAAAGCGTGCTGGCAAACCTTTCAAAGCTTGGAGACACTCCATTCGTTATTCAAAATGCGGATATAGACATAAACGGAAAAATTATGCTTCCGATCTCAAAGCTAAATGCCCTAAGGCGAAAGGCAATATCATCTTTCATCGGTTCCTGCAAACGTGAGCTTACAAAAAAAGAATTGGTTTTAAAGAAAAGAAATAATCTTGGGGAACAGATATACAGCGCAAGATTTGTTGATTCCAAGGTCATCACAAAAAAGGCATACGATTTTTTTGACAGAATATATCTGCCGCCGGATAAGTTCTCCGAGAAAGCAAACGGCGTTATAATGCCGGCGGTTATTTTCGACAGTGAGATCGAAAAAACAAAATCTCTTCTCAAAAAAGCAAAAGAAATGGGGGCAAAATACGCTCTTGTGGGAAATCTCGGTCATCTTTCTCTTGCACTTGAAGCAGGTCTTGTGCCCGAAGGCGATTTCAGGCTAAACGTTTTCAACAGAGAAAGCGCAGAGAAGCTTTGTGAGCTTGGATTTGAAAGTTTCATTCCCTCACCGGAGCTTACTCTGCCGCAGATAAGAGATCTTGGCGGAAACGGCTCTGTGATAGTCTACGGGAGACTGCCCCTGATGCTGCTTGAAAAATGCGCAATAAAGGAGCTTGCTTCCTGCGAGGTATGTGCAAAAGGCAAGGCTTTATTAGTTGACAGAAAGGGTATGGCATTTCCCGTGCTTCGGGAGGCCGAACACAGAAATATTGTTTATAATTCCCTGCCCACTTATATGGGCGATAAAAAACAGCTCCTTGACCGCTTTGGCATCTATAACAGGCATTTTATTTTTTCCTGTGAAAATGCAGAGCAGGTGGATACGGTTATAGATATCTTTAAGAACGGCTTGCCTTTCGGCAGCGCCGTTCGCAGAATTAAAGAATAAGGAAGTAGACAAAATGAACAGCATAAATGTAAAAATAAAACTGACTCGCGGAACTTCTATGCCAAAATATGCAACCGACGGCTCTGCCGCCATAGATCTTTGCGCAGCAATCGGAGAAAACGAAAGTATCACCCTCTGTCCCGGTGAAAGAGTGCTTGTTCCAACAGGCATTGCCATTGCACCCGAGAGCAAAGATACCGTTGCAGTGGTTGCCGCAAGAAGCGGTCTTGCCTCAAAAAAAGGAATATGCCTTTCAAACGGCATAGGAGTCATCGACAGTGACTATCGGGGCGAGATAATGGTGAGCCTTTTTAACACGGGAAAAGAGGATTTTATCATAGAACGCGGTGACAGAATTGCCCAGATGATGTTTATGCCGATTTATTCCGCCTCGCTTATCGAAAGTGCAGAGCTTGAAGAAACTGAGCGCGGTGCAGGCGGATTTGGCTCAACAGGCATAAAATAAGAGGCAGACGGGAGATATAAAATGAATTTTATTCTTGCATCAAAATCCCCAAGGAGAAAGGAGATCCTCCAAAATCTTGGCCTGGATTTTGAAATCGTTACAAGCGAAGCAGACGAAAGCTTTGCACAGGGAACTCCTCCACAGGACGTGGTTATGATGCTTTCGGCAAGAAAGGCAGCCGCAGTTAAAGCGCATCTTACAGGGCTTGGCAGAGACCTTTCAGAAACCGTAATAATCGCCGCAGACACGGTGGTATATGCAGGCGGAGAAATACTGGGAAAACCAAAGGACAAGGGCGATTCCGAAAGAATGCTCTCGATGCTGAGCGGCAATACCCACTCAGTGCTCAGCGGAATAACCGTAATATATAACGGCAACAGCGCCTCTGCCTTTGAAGAGACACTTGTGAGATTTTCTCACATGAGCGACAAAGAGATAAAATGGTATGCAGACAGCGGCGAGCCGGATGACAAAGCAGGCGCGTATGCAATTCAGGGCTATGCTTCAATGTGGGCAGAAAGCATAGAGGGCTGTTATTTCAATGTTGTCGGACTGCCCGTTGCCTGCCTTAAAAAGCTACTTGCAAGAGTTTTTGGCATAAGGCTTCAAGACTATTTAAAATAAAGCTATCCGAAAGGAAAAAATATATGAACAAGCAAATCGGTATAGACCTTGGAACAGCAAACACGCTCTTTTATATGAAGGGAAAGGGAATTATTCTCAGAGAGCCATCTGTTGTTGCCAAAAACAGCATAACCGGAAAAGTTGTATCTGTCGGCTCTGATGCAAAAAAAATGTTGGGAAAAACCCCCGGAACCATTGCCGCATTCAGACCCCTTAAGGGGGGCGTTATCGCTGACTTTGAGGTTACGGCGGAAATGCTTCATCAGTTCTTCCGCAAGATAAATATGGGGGGGCTGTTTAACCGCCCAAATGTTATCATCTGTATTCCCTACGGAGTTACAGAGGTTGAAAAAAAAGCATTTGAAGATGCGGCATACGATGCTATGTCACGCTCTGTTGACCTTGTTGAGGAGCCAATGGCCGCCGCTATCGGTTCAGGTCTCAGAATTGGAAGTCCAAGAGGAAACATGATAGTTGACATTGGCGGCGGCACCACCGAGGTTGCCGTTATCAGCCTTGACGGAATCGTTGTTTCCCGCTCTCTGAGAATTGCAGGTGACGAGCTTGATGATGCTATAGTTCAGTATGTAAAACGCCGCTTTAACGTAACTGTAGGCACAGCCACGGGCGAAGAGCTTAAAAAGCGAGTAGGCAGTGTTCATTGGTCGGCAGACAATGCCGAAATGGATGTGAGAGGCCGAAATATGAAAACAGGTCTCCCCACAACACTTCACATCACCTCTGCCGATGTCAGAGAAGCGACCGAAGAACAGATAGGCCGAATTATCGACTGCATAAAGACCACCCTTGAAAACACTCCTCCCGAGCTTTCGGCAGACATTTTCGACAGCGGCATAATGCTTGCAGGCGGCGGCGCCCTTCTTCGCGGTCTGCCTGCACTTATAACAGAGCGAACAGGACTTAAGGTAAATGTTGCAAACAGACCTCTCGACTGTGTGGCTCTCGGCATAGGCAAGGGTATAGAAGACCCTCGCATACTTCGGAACGTTATTTTAAACCGTTCCAGATAATCCGAAAGGAAGATCATGTCAAAGTTTTTTAAATCAAGATTCTTTATCATTTCGCTTTTGTGCGCAATAGTGCTTGTTACGGTGCCAAGTGTTCTTTCCATAATGGGTCTTGGTGATCAGCTCCGAAGTGCTCTCGGAATGGCCGCCTCACCCTTTCGCTATGCCTTTACTCAAGTGGCAGAGGCTATCGACGGCTTTGCAGGATATTTCAAAGAGTTTGATACAATAAAGGCCGAAAACAGAATAATGAGCGATAAGATAGCAGAGCTTGAAAAGCGTTTGACCGCCGCAGAGGCCACTAAAGAAGAAAACAACTGGCTATACGGCTACCTGGGTTTGAAAAGAGAACATATCGACTATGAATTTGAAGCCGCAAGAGTTATAGGACGTGAATCCGGCAATTATATGACGATCTTTACCCTGAATCGCGGCACAATGCACTCTATAGAAGTGAATATGCCCGTTATTACCGAAAAAGGCATAGTGGGCTATGTAAGCGAGGTGGGGGCAAACTGGTGCAAGGCGGTTACTATTCTTGAAACGGCATCCTCTGTGGGCGCATATGTTGAGCGTTCGGGTGAGCTTGGAATAATCGAAGGCGTTTATGAGCTCAAAGACAGCGGCTTTTGCAAAATGTCATACCTCCCTTCAGAGGCAGATATTAAGGTGGGAGACGTTATCCTTTCAAGCGGCATCGGAAGCATATATCCGAGAGGTCTTATTATAGGAACTGTAACAGAGCTTGTTCCGGACGAGTTCAGCAGAAGCCTGAATGCAAAGGTGATGCCTGCAGCAGACCTCACCGATCTCAGAAGCGTTATGATATTAAAGGATTTCACTGCCTATGCAGAGCCGGTGGAGGATAGCGAAAATGAATAATCAGCTCTCGCCTATCTCCTGGCAGGTGATATTTAAAAAAAGTGCGGTTTGGGGCGTGTGGCTGTTTTTGCTGGCTATAATTCAAACCTCATTCTTCTCTGTCTTTCGCATATTCGGCGCAGTGCCAGACCTTGTTTTGCCTGCGGTTTTGACTATTGCAATATATGACAGAGAAAGGGCAGGTATCATCGCCGCAATATCGGGCGGATATATTGCCGACGCTCTCGGAGCAGTTGGACTCTCACTGTCTCCTCTGATATATATGCTTTGTGCCTGTGCGGCAGCCCTTCTCGCTTATTCTGTTCTCAGGCGTGATTTTTTGTCCTGGCTTATATGCCTTACGTTCTCAAGCATCATCTCACTTTCAGCCTCCCTCATATCCGCTTTTGCTTTAACAGGGTCTGCAGCCTTTTCTTTTGGCCACGTATTTACAAGGCTGATCCTTCCCGGCTTTTTTGCCTCCATTATAATGGGAGCACCGGTATATTTCTTGACAAAGCTGATTTGGCTGAGATTTTTTGATAACAGAGAAATGGAAGGATAATTTTTTTATTTCAATTTTTTCAAGAAAGGAGTTTTGACAGCTATGGGTAAGAAAAACAATGCCAGCGGCATATCCTTTACGGTGAGAATAATACTGATAGCAGTCTTATTCTCCTTTGCCGCTGTTTTTTATATCACAAAGCTTGCTGACATACAGCTTATTAAACGAAGCCAGTATACGTCCTCTGTTCAGAAGACATACACCAGAACCGTAACGATAAAAGCACAACGCGGTGAGGTGTTTGACAGAAACGGAGAGGCGCTGATAACAAATGTTTATACATACGATCTCGATTTTGACTATGGCTCTCTCTCAAAAAACAGCAAAGAATCAAACAAGGTCATTTTAGAAGTGCTAAGAGCACTTAAAGACACAGGAAACGAAGAAAAACGAACTGAAAGTAACTTCCCTCTGCTTGGCAGCTATCCGAATATGATCTACGACGAAAAGCTCATGGAAACTGCTTCCTATAAAGCAAAATTCAATAGGGCAATAAAAGAGCTGGGATTTCATGAGGACAAGAACGGAAACCCGATTGAAAACACTGCCAAAGAGCTGAGCGATAAGCTTGCAGAAAAGTATTCTCTCACAGATATTGATGAAAACGGCGATCCTCTTTATACAAACGACGAGATCACAGAGCTGATGAAGATACGTTTTGACATGGCATTTGTTCAGTTCAGCACTGCCGAACCTTATGTATTTGCCAAGGACGTTGACCTTAAGCTGATAACAAATATGAAAGAGAGTGAGCTGCGAGGCATCACCTTTCAAGAAAACGTAACAAGACATTTTGAATATCCGGGCTATGCCTCTCACATTCTGGGCAGAGTTGGCCCGATACACGCTGAAAACCTTGAATATTACAGCGAAAAAGGCTATAAAATGAATGCCATAGTGGGCATTGATGGATGTGAAAAGGCTTTTGAGGATTTTTTGCGAGGCACCGACGGACTTATGAAGATAGAGGAGGATGAAAACGGAAGCATTCTCTCTCAAAGCATCATAACACCGCCTATAAGCGGAAACGACGTTTGGCTGACTATTGACATCAATATGCAGATAGCCGCTGAGGACGGTCTTAAGAATAATATAGAATATATCGTTCAAAAGGCGAAAAATGCTAAAGGAGAGCTTGACGGCGAAGATGCTTCGGCAGGAGCTATAACAGCCATAAGCACGACCGGTGAGATATATGCCATTGCTTCTTACCCCACATTCGATCTTTCCAAATGGGCAACAGACTATAATCTCTGGGCAGAGGATGAGGCCGGTCCTCTATACAATAGAGCTTTGCAGGGACTTTATCAGCCCGGCTCTACCTTTAAAATCGGTGTTGCGGCGGCGGCTCTTGAAGAGGGCATAATCACCCCCGCAACAACCATAACCGACAAAGGTAGATATACCTTTTATGATGCAGAAAACGGCCCTAGATGCTGGATATATCTGCAACAAAACAGAACTCACGGTACAATAAATGTTATAGAAGCAATTCAACATTCCTGCAACTATTTCTTTTATGATATCGGCCGACAGCTAACCATAGAAAATCTCAACAACTACTGCAAAAGCTATGGTCTTGGCGAAAAAACAGGAATAGAGCTGCCTGAATACACAGGTATTCTTGCCGGGCCTGAATACAGATATGAAGAAGGTCTTGGCGAATGGTATCCGGGCGATACTCTGCAGGCATCTATCGGGCAGTCGGACAATCTTTTTACCCCCCTTCAGATAAGCTCGTATATCGCAACACTGGTTGGCGGCGGAACAAGATATTCTGCTCATCTTCTCCACAGCGTTCGAAAATTCTATACAAATGAAATAATATACCAATATGAGCCAAACATTCTGGGAAACGTGAATATGACAAGCAAAACCCACTCTACCCTTCTCACTGCGATGAAGAGCGTTACCGAAAACGGATCCGCTTCGCGAGTTTTCAGATCCTATCCTATAGCAATGGGAGGAAAGACCGGTACCGCCCAGGTGAGCAAAACAAAAAGCGACAATGCTATATTTACGGCATTTGCCCCCTTTGACAGCCCCGAAATAATTGCTACCTGCGTTATAGAGCAAGGCAACAACGGAACAGATGCCGGCTATACCGTGAAAGATGTTTTCGATTGCTATTTTGGTCTTTCCGAAGAAACCCAAACAACCAATTGATACTATTTTTATTGAGGCTAAGTCACTGCAGTGGCTTGGCCTCATATTTTATGAAACAAATAATTTACATAAGGCTATGGACAAAAGCGGATTATTATGCTATAATATAATGTATATTTTTGTAAAATAATGATTATATAATCGAAAGGTCATATAAATATGGAAAAACTGTCTACACAGCCCTACAAGGGCACAAGAGATTTTTACCCTGAAGAAATGAAACTGAGAAATTGGTTTTTCGGAAAGATAAGAGAGACCCTGGAGCTTTGCGCTTTTGATGAATATAACGGACCCATGCTCGAATCACTGGAGCTTTATGCCGCAAAAAGCGGTGACGAGCTTGCAAGAGAGCAGACCTACAACTTCACCGACCGTGGCGGACGCGATCTGGCTATCCGTCCCGAAATGACCCCCAGCGTTGCACGCATGGTTGCCGCAAAAATGGGTGAACTCAATTTCCCGCTAAGATGGTTCTCTATCCCAAATATGTATCGCTATGAGCGCCCTCAGAGGGGAAGACTTCGTGAATTTTGGCAACTCAATGTTGACCTTTTCGGATGTGACACATATGAAGCAGACCTTGATATAATTCAAAGTGCTATCGCAATTCTTTGCGCATTTGGTGCAGATGAAACAATGTTTAAGGTACACATCAACAACCGCCGATTCTTCAATGATGTTATCGCCGCCGTTTGCGGCACAGACGCCGAAGGCGCAAAAAAAGTATCAAAGGTTGTTGACCGCAAAAACAAGATTCCGAGAGAAGCCTATGTGAAGGATATGAACGAGCTGGGTCTTTCCGATGCTCAGATCGAAAAGATAGATGCGCTTTATACAATGGACGTTGAAGAGGCAGCTGCACTCTGCCCCACCTCTGTTGGTTCCGAGGAGCTCACATCACTCTTTGGAGCTCTTCGCGCCACAGGTCTTGACAAATACTGCGTGTTCGATTTTGGAATCATCAGAGGTCTTGATTATTATACCGGAACTGTTTTTGAGGTATTTGACGAAGCCCCCGAAAACAACCGTGCAATGTTCGGCGGTGGACGCTACGACAACCTTGTGGGCCTTTTTGCAAAGAATGCTAGGGTATCGGGCGTTGGTTACGGCATGGGCGATGTTACCCTTGAAAACTTCCTCTTTACACATTCTCTTGTGCCGGATCTGTACAAGAGTGATAAAAAAATCCTTGTTGCCCGTTTTGATGATGTTCCACTTGAAAAATATATTGCTCTTACAGAGAAGCTTCGCAAAGAGGGAATCGTAACAAGCCTTTACACAGGCATTAAAAAGTTTGGCAAGCAGATCGACTACGCCGTTAGGGGCAAGTATTCTCACGTCGTTATTATGGGCGGCAGTGAAGTGGAAAAAGGCACTGCCAAGGTTAAGAATCTTGAAACAAGAGAAGAGCTTGAAGCCCCGATCTCAGAAATAGCTTCTATGCTGAAATCATGAGGTAAACGATATGGTATATATGTTTCTTGCAAACGGCTTTGAAGAAATAGAGGCCCTTTGTCCTCTTGATCTTATGCGCCGTGCATCAATAAATGTAAAAACGGTTTCGGTTAACAAAGATGAGTTTGTGACAGGCTCTCACGGCATAACAGTAAAAGCAGATATTACAGCAGACAAGCTGTGTGACAGTGCCCCCGAAATGGTGATCCTCCCCGGAGGACTGCCGGGAACAACAAACCTTGAAGCCTCGGCAACGGTTCAAAAAGCACTTGATGATGCGCTCGTGTCAAACGCTTATATCTGCGCCATTTGCGCCGCCCCCTCTGTGCTGGGAAAGCGCGGTATCCTTAAGGGCAAGGAAGCAATTTGCTACCCTGGCTTTGAAAAATATCTTGAAGGTGCAAGGATATCCGATAAAAAGGTTGTTATAGACGGAAAGATCATAACTGCTGCAGGAATGGGTGTTTCCCTTGACTTTGGCCTTGCCATTGTCTCTGCGCTTTGCGGAAAGGAAAAGGCCGAGGAACTGCGAAAAGGAGTTCTCGCAGACTGAAAAACAAATGGAGGTGAAGCAGGTGCTATCAAAATTCAAATCAAATATGACTGCCCCTATAATGGTAGCTCTTGTATATCTCCTTCTCCTTTTGTCGAAAATAATTAAAATAACAGAAAGCGGCGAAAATGAGTATATAAGCGTTATCGTGCTCCAGCTGCTGATCTTTCTCTTGCCCTCTGTTATATACACAAAGCTGAAGGGCGATAGATATGCGCTTCGCCTAAGAATAAATCTGATAGGCGCTCAGCAGATAGTTGTTTCTATTCTTGCCGCACTCACTCTCATTTGCGGATCTCTGCTTTTAAACATCCTGTTTGCAGATGGTCTTGGCAGTGATGAGTTTTCCCTTTATAATACGTTTGTTGCATTCCACGACGGCAGTGCCGCATCATTTCTTTATGTAACGGTGGCATATGCCGCTCTGCCTGCAGTTTGTGAAGAATTTTTCTTTCGTTCACTGCTTTGTGCCGAATATGAGGAATATGGCGTTTTCACGGCCTGTCTTATGTCCTCGGTTTTCTTTGGTATGATTCATTTTAACCCTAAGCAATTTCTGATATATCTTTTTGCAGGGCTTGTTCTTTTTGCTTCAATGTATGCCACAAGATCGGTTATCGGAAGCATACTTGTGCATTTTCTATATAATATGTATGGACTTTTCGGTCAAAGCTTTGCCGGTGAGGTATATAGAACAACCGGCAGCACTGAGCTTTTTCTCCTTATACTTTCAGGAGCATTTGTCCTTTTCGGAGCACTTTTTTTTGGAGAAGCGGCAAGGCTCTACCGCAAATACGCAAGGCAAAACAAGCCTTCTGATTATGTTATAATAGCTAAAAAAGCAAGAAACAACAGCAGAGAAAAAAGCTCCGCTGCTCTGGCGGAAACATTTTTCGCTCCTCCATGCCTTGCTTGCTATCTGATATTTATTTTTGCTGTCATTTTGCTCTGACAGTAAATTCTCTTTCTGCAAATTCCACCTAATCCCACCTTGCGGGAATATGAAAGAAGGTGTTTTATGAATAATAACGGATCAAACAAAAGAGGAGATATTCCCGAAGAGCTTGCTCCGAGAATAAGACGTCCTCAAAGATCTGATCTTAATAACAGAGAGGATGTTGAGGGCATAAGAAGACCTATGCCTGCTCCAAGCAGACCCACATCCAATAGACCTGCCGCGCCTCATAATTCTGCGTTTGGCAGAAGTCAAAGCAATCCGGTGCCAAAGCCAAGACCGGCCCAAAAAGCACCCTCTCCACCTGCGGCAAAGCCGCCTTCCGCACCTCAAAGGCAGCAAGCATCACAGAAGCCCTCTACTCCTGCGGCAATTCAACCGCGCAGAGCAATGACAGCTCAGGATAAAGCAAAGCTTTCTGCCTCCAAAGCCGAATTACGCAGTGCAGGTGATCCTTCATCTGAAAACACAAGAAGTATCAACCGCGATGCTATGCGGCGCAAAGAGCGTGCGGCAGAAGAAAAAAAGCGCTTCAGACCTTCGGATGAAATAGAAGAAAATGATGACAGCGCAGGCAATGCTGTTATGAGCCTGATAAAGGCTATACTTTATATCGTTGTTGTTGTTGCGGTCTCGGGCCTGCTCTCATACTACATCATTGTTTTTGTTAATGATATGTATGCCTTTGTTAAAAGCGATGAAGAGGTTGAGGTTTCGATACCCGAATATGCAACAGTTGAAGAAATAGCCGATATTCTGAGCGATGCGGGGGTTGTTGAATACCCCGATCTGCTGGTGCTATATGCTAAGCTGAAAAAGATCGACAAAACCTATGAGTTTGTAGAAGGCGAGTATACCGTCAACGGTATGATGAACTATGATGAGCTTTTTTATGCCTTTGTTCCTCACAAATCCTATGAGGTTGTACGAATTACTATACCGGAGGGATATACTGTTGACGAAATAATTAAACTGTTCACAGACAACGGTATTGGAAAGCGTTCAAAATTCATCGACGTTATCAATAACTATGATTTTGATTTTGACTTTGTCAGATCACTGGATGAGGCTGACCTTACAGGCAGAACATATAGGCTTGAGGGATATCTCTATCCCGATACCTATGAGTTCTACAAGAGCAGCTCCGAGGTCACAGTCATATACAAGCTTCTCAGCCGATTCAACGTAATATATTCAAGTGACTTTTATGCAAAAGCGGAGGAGCTTGGATATACCGTTGACCAGATAATGACCCTTGCCTCAATGATTGAAAAAGAAGCAAGATATTCAGCCGACTATGAGCTGGTCTCTTCTGTATTCCACAACCGACTTAACAGCGATAATTTCCCCAAGCTTGAAAGCGACGCCACCATTATGTATGCGATACAGGTGCGAGACGGAGAAAGAAAAAGCTCACTCACAGGCGAAGATCTAAGCTATGACACGCCCTACAACTCTTATATGTATGAGGGTCTCCCACCCGGACCTATTGCAAATCCGGGCTATGAGGCTATCACCTGCGCACTCTGGCCTGCTTCTTCAAAATATTATTATTTTGTTTCTGACAACTACGGAAACACCTATTTTTCCCGCACAAATGCAGAGCACGAAGCCGCAAAAGCGAAGGTTGCAAAGATAAACGAGGGCTCTTAACATTATAGAAAAAATCTCACTGCTTTGCTTGGTTTTTATCAAGATTGCCGATTTTCCCCTTTTTGCCAAAAATTTAACAAAAACTGTTGTAAAAAAATAAATTTTGTGTTATAATACAAAATTGGAAAAATAATTTTAGAAATATTTTAGAAAGGTGGATTTCTCAAATGACTTATAACAAGAAAACTATCGAAGACATCGACGTTGCAGGCAAAACCTGCCTTGTGCGCTGCGACTTCAACGTTCCTATGAAGGACGGCAAGATAACAAGCGACAAGCGAATCGTTGGCGCACTTCCCACAATCAAGTATCTTATGGATAAGGGCGCAAAGGTTATCCTCTGCTCTCACATGGGCAAGCCCCACAACATCTTCACAGAGGGCTTTGGCCTTACAAAAAAGGAGAAGAAGGCTGTTGAGGCTCTTCCCGCATCTGAACAGGCTGCTGCAAAGGCTGCTTATCTTGAAAAGGCTCTTGGCGATAAGAAGAAGCTCACTCTGAAGCCCGTTGCTGACAGACTTAACCAGGATCTCGGCGGCAAGGTTACTTTTGCTGAGGACATCATCGGTCCCGATGCAAAGGCAAAGGTTGCTGCACTTAAGGCTGGCGAGGCAGTTCTTCTTGAGAACGTTCGCTTCGACGCACGTGAAACAAAGAACGATCCCGAATTTGCAAAAGAGCTTGCTTCTATGGCTGATATTTTCGTAAATGACGCTTTCGGCACAGCTCACCGTGCTCACGCTACAACAGCAGGCGTTGCTGATTATCTCCCTGCAGTTTGCGGTTACCTCATTCAGAAGGAGATCAGCATCATGGGCAAGGCTCTCCAGAATCCCGAGAGACCCTTTGTTGCTATCCTCGGCGGTGCAAAGGTTTCCGATAAGCTCAATGTTATCAACAACCTTCTCACAAAGGTTGATAC
>JAZNCT010000028.1:0-11310 GCA_045587665.1 Eubacteriales bacterium | reverse complement strand
CTTGTCAGCGGAACTGTAGAGATACACGTTATAGATGTTGGGCAAGGAGACAGCGTTCTTGTAAAAACAGATTTTGGCAATCTGCTTATTGATGCCGGCACAAATGATTCGGAGCAGGAGCTTGTCAATTATCTTGATTCGGTAAACGTCAGCGATTTTGAATACTGTATTTTCACTCATCCACACGAGGATCACATCGGCGGTGCTGATGTGATAATGGATGATTATGATGTTAGAAATGTTATCCTTTCACCTGTTGCATCATCAAGTGCTACATATGACCGTTTCCTTGATTCTCTTGAAAGAAGTAATGCCAACGTTATTGAGGCTGTGCCCGACAGCAAATATATGCTGGGAGAGCTTGAAATATTTATTATGGGCCCGATAGTTGTAGGTGATGAGCGTGATGCAAACAACAGTAGTGTTGTAACCAGGCTTAGCTATGGCGCAAACAGAATGCTGTTTACCGGTGATGCCGAAAAGCTTCAGGAGACAGACCTGCTCGCAAAATATTCATCATTTGAGCTTGATGCAGATTTCTTTAAGGCAGGGCATCACGGTTCCTCAACTTCAAACAGCGAGGCATTTTTGAAGGCGGTTTCACCAAGTATATCAGCCATTTCCTGCGGCGATAACAACAGCTATGGACATCCTCACAGAGAGGTGATAATGCTGTTTGAAAAGCTTGGAGTTGAGTATCAACGGACAGACGAGCTCGGAGATATAGTTTACGTTTGCAACGGCAAAACGATTAAATTAAAGGAATAACAGAAAAGCTGACCACAGGTCAGCTTTTTTTATTGCCGTAAAGGGTAATTTTTCTTCCCTATGCCGAATAGAATTTATCGGGGGGGATGACAAATGAACGGTGAAAATGGCGCACGCTCCTTGCCCGAGATTATAAAAAAGGCACTTCCTGCTTTGGTCATAGCAGATTATGAAAGGCTCAGCAGAAGCGGGAGGGCTATTGAGGAGATAAGATTAAGGTCTGACAAACGCAGTGAATTTTGCACAAACAGGACAAGTTTTTTGGGGGAAAACCGTATCTGCGCATCCGAACTTCAGGAAATATTTTATCGGCTTTGCGGAAATTCGGTATATGCCCATGCCTCTGATATATGCAGTGGATATATCAGAGCCGGAAACGGAATAAGGATAGGTGTTTGCGGAAGAGCCGCTGTAGAAAACGGCAAAATAAGGGCTGTGCACGACATATCATCTATCAACATCAGAATTCCCTGTATCAGATTCCCAGACGTAAGTTCTCTTGCGGAGGAATTTCTGTCTGGCCGTGGAGGAATGCTCATGTTTTCTCCGCCGGGTGTGGGAAAGACAACCGTTTTAAGGTCACTTGTGAGAGAGCTTTCGGGCAGGCATAAAAAAAGGATCGCTCTTGTTGACACAAGAAGTGAGCTTTGGCCCGGTCTTGTGGGAGAAGAGCTGAGGATAGACACACTTGAAGGATATCCTAGAGGTGTAGGAATTGAAATAGCTGTGAGAACTATGAATCCTCAGATAATTGTTTGCGATGAGATCGGAAGTGAGCAGGAAGCAAAGGCAATTCTTGCTGCAAGAAACTGCGGCGTACCTATTATTGCAAGTGCTCATGGAGATTCGGCAATTGGACTTATCAGCCGAGAAGAGCTTGCGCCCCTTCACCGCTTGGGCGTTTTTGAGAGATATGTGTGCCTTGAAAGGCACGGTGGCTGTGACTGTACCTTCAGCATTTTAAAAAGAGAGGAGATAGGGTGAAAATGTATAAGCTGGTTGGAGCTGTTATCTTGCTTGCAGTTTCTTTGGTGTCGGCAGCCTTGATAATGAAAAAAGAAAAAAAACATACCGATCAGCTTGGCGGCTTCTGTTCACTCCTTGAGCATATATACAAGCAAATAGAGGCATTTAATATTCCATTGCCGGATATACTGAAAAACCTTGATGCAAGGACATTCAAACTGTGCGGAATAGATGTGGAAGGGGGCATTGACGAAGGCTTTTTCTTGAATCAAGGCGGAAGTTTTCTGAGAGCAAAGGAAAAAAAACTGATTTCGGACTTTTATGCAGGGCTTGGCAGATGCTACAGAGATGAACAACTGAAAAGCTGCAAATATTATCTTGACGAGCTTAGTAATATCCTTTTAGAGGCCGAAAAGGAATATCCCAAAAAGCGTAAGCTCACATATACGCTTTGTGTTTGCACTGCGCTCGGAATTATAATACTTATCATATGAGAAGGGGAAAAATTTATGGATGTTTCACTTGTTTTAAAGGTTGCGGGAATGGGAATGCTTGTTGCGGTATCTGTGCAGATCCTAAGTAAAACGGGTAGGGACGAGCAGGCAATGCTTGTAACTCTTGCCGGTATAGTTGTTGTTTTGCTTATGCTTGTGGGAGAGGTTGGCTCACTTTTTGAAAAAGTAAGGTCGGTGTTTGGCATTTGAGCATTGCAAGGATATGCGGAGTGGCTTTTGTCTGTCTTGCCGCTTTGCTTTGTTTAAAAAGCCTCCGTGAAAACTTTGCTCCCTTGCTAAGAGCCGCCGCCGTGCTTCTGCTTTTTGGCCTTGCTGCCTCATCTTTAACGCCTTTTGTGAGTTTTTCTTCGGAGGCTGTAGCCAAAATAGGGGCTATGGAATATCAAAAAACGGTGTTTAAGGCTCTGGGAATCTCATATCTCACCCATATAACGGCTCAGGTTTGCCGGGATTGCGGCGAGGGGGGACTTGCACAGGGAGTTGAGACTGCGGGAAAATTTGAATTACTGCTTTTGGCTTTGCCTTTGATCAAAAAAATATTTGCCGTGGCAGAGGAGATGCTGTTATGGTGAGATTTTTTTCGTTTTTTTTGTTTGCTGCCCTGTTTTTTGTTTTGCCTGCGGCATCTTCAGAGCCTTCATATGTAATGGGTGATGAATATAAAGACGAATACAACGACTTTTTAGAAAGTATTCCTAACGAAATTTCGGGGCTATTGCCGGATGAGATATATTCGGATGATATTTCGGAAAGTGCAAAGGGCATCATAGCGGTCACAGCTCCGGAAAAATTTTTGGATATAATAATTGACCTTGTTGGGCTGAATATAGGAGAGGGACTGAGGATTTTTGCGTCTCTTATTGCATTGATATTCATTTCGGGGTGTGCAAACAACCTTTTTAAAAGCTCCTCTTTCGATGCTCTGCAAGAGCCTTTTTCTCTCTGCATTTCTGCTGCAATGATGCTGGTCTTTATCGGTGAACAGATGAAGATAGTAAGAATGGTGGATCTGTTTCTCACAAGGCTTTTGACTATGGTGAATTCAATGATCCCCCTGATTGGCATATTGTATTCTGTGGGTGGAAATGTTAGCACGGCGGCAAGCGGAACAGCTTCTCTTTCAGCTTTTATCTGGCTTTGCGAGAATATTTTTGCCCGCACTCTTTTTCCCGTAGTTGGCATCAGCCTTGCGCTTTCAGTTGCCTCAGCCTTTTCTTCGCATCTTTCATTTGGGGAAATAAGCTCATCTGTTCGCAGGATATATACATATTCTTCTGGGCTTTTAATGGCTCTTATGGCATTTGTTATGGGCGTTCAGAATCAGCTTTCCGCGAAGGCAGACAGTGCTTTTATCAGAGCCGGAAAATATGCGCTCGGCTCCTTTATACCGATAGTTGGCGGAGCAGTTGGCGATTCGCTGAGAACGGTGGGGGCCGGAGTAGAATATATAAGGACGTCTGTTGGAAGTCTTGGTATAATTATGATAATAATGCTTCTTCTGCCTGCACTTATATCATTGGGGCTTGTAAAGGGAGCGGTAAATCTTTCTTCATCTCTTGCAAAGCTGATAGGTTGCGAAAGGGAGGGCAAGATGCTTTCTGAACTTGGAAACATCTATGGCTATATGATGGCAGTTTGTTCTATATGCTCTGTTTTGTTTATCTATGCACTCATTCTTTTTGTGAAATGCAGTGCCGCAGGAGGTTGAAATGAAAAGCTTTGTTCTGTCGGTGATATACGTTTCGGCTGTTATAGGACTTTGCAGTGCGCTTTGCCCCGACGGAGAGGGAAAAAATATTAAGAAGATATTTACTTTTCTTATGTCGCTGATACTTATATCTGCTTTGGCAGAGCCCATATCCTCGGCTATTGATTTTATGAAAAGCGGTAATATTGACATGGTCTTTTCGGCTGAAAACGATGGTGAGAGCTTCGGCAAAATATGGCATAAAAGGCTTGAGGAAATAGGTGAAGAAAGTGTGGAAGCTTATATAAGAGAACGTCTGACAAAGGAATTTGGTTTAAAGGAGGATGAGGCAGAGGTCGACTGTGCGATGATAATATACGAGAGTGAGGCGATAATCGAAAAGATTGAAATAAAACTGCAGGGGGCCGGTTTGCTCACAAATCCCAGAAGAATTGAAAATGTTTTTAAAGATGAGTTTAAATGTCACTGTGTTGTGAATTAGAAAGGAGATGAAGATACGGAAGTTAAGAGCATAATGGAAAAGCTTTCAAAGCCTTTAGAAAACGGCACTATGAAATGGTTTTTGCTGATTTTGGCGGCTTTTCTTGGAGTGATCCTTTTGCTTTCTCCCGGCAAAGTGGAGGCGGAAACCGAAAATAACAGCTATGAAAAAGCTGTTGCAAATGCAGAAGAAAAAATTAAAAGTCTTTGTGAAAAGGTGAAGGGAGCAGGTGAAACTGCAGTTGCCGTTACGCTTTTGCAGGAGGGAGAAAATTTATCTCAATCCGAAACACGGATATGCGGTATAGGAATCGTTTGTGAGGGCGGCGAAGACCCGGAGGTGATATATCGATTGCTCTCTCTTGTTTCTGCCGCCTGTGATGTTTCAAGCGATAAAATTTATATAGCAGGGCTTGAAAAAGATAACGCACTGCTGTCATAAAATTTATTCCTGTGCCATATGCTTTATCAGGCAAAAAAACAGTGCTTTGAAAGGAGATCAGATATGAAACTGAAAGAAACATTTGAAAAGACCAAAAAGATCTTTGTTAAGATCGGAAAGAGGAACATGATCCTCGCTTGCAGTATTTTATTTATTGGTGCAGCCATAGTGCTGAACGTTATCGTGTTTGGCGGCGGCAAAGAGGAAGGCTTTGATTATTCGGCGGCGGTAGGCATGGACGGCAGTTCTCTTGATAAAGAGGCATCTGCCGATGATGTGGCAGAGGCAGACGACAGCTATTTTGCAACATCACTTATCAACCGTCAGAGAGCCAGAGACGAGGCAATGGCAGTTTTGCAGAGCGTGGTTGACAGCGAAAGTGCTGATGCTGATGCAAAGGGCAGGGCACTTGGCGAGATAGAGCAGATAGCTGCTGATATGAAAAACGAATCTAACATCGAAACGCTTATAGCTTCAAAGGGATTTGAAAAATGTGTTGCTGTGGTCAGTGGAGGAAATGTAAGCGTTATCGTAAAGGGTCAGGAGCTGCTTGACACTCAGATCTCCCAGATCAATGAGATCGTTTTTGAGCAGACAGGCATTTTGCCGGAGAACATTAAGATTATAAGCAAATAAAGGAAAGGGGCAGTATGAACTGCCCCTTTTGTTTTTATTTATTATCGAACCACGTTTTTCCAATACTTGCCTTTGCAATGAGAGGAACGTTCAGCTTCACAGCATTTTCCATGCTGTCTTCAAGTATTCTTGCTGCCTCTTCTGCACAGCTCTCGTGTGCTTCAAGGATAAGCTCGTCGTGAACCTGCAGTATGAGACGGGCGTCGATTCCGCTTTCACTGAGTTTCTTTGCCGTGTTTATCATAGCTATTTTTATAATATCGGCGGCACTGCCCTGAATGGGACTGTTTTTTGCAACTCTCTCTCCAAAATTTTTAAGATTTTTGTTTTGACCGGCAAGCTCGGGGATATATCTTCTTCTGCCGAAAAGTGTGGTTACATATCCGTTTTTATAAGCATCCTTCACGGCAGTGTCAAGATAGTCGCAGACTCTTGGGTAGCCGGAAAGGTAGCTTTCGATATATTTTTTTGCCTCTGCACGGCTTATACCCAGATCCTCCGATAGAGAGAATTCACCCATTCCGTAAACAATGCCGAAATTTATTGCCTTGGCTCTCTTTCTCATTTCAGCGGTGACAGATCCTCTGTCAACACCAAATACTCGTGCGGCTGTTGATGTATGAATGTCATCACCGCCAAGAAACGCATCTTTCATTGCCGTGTCATCTGAGATTGCTGCAAGCACTCGAAGCTCTATCTGCGAATAGTCTGCATCAATAAGCCTGTATCTATCGTCTGCAGGTACAAAATAACGCCTTAGTTCACGGCCAAGCTCTGTTCTTATCGGGATATTCTGAAGGTTTGGCTCGCTTGAAGATAGGCGTCCTGTTGCGGTTCCCGTTTGATTGAAGCAGGAATGAACTCTGCCGTTTTCGTCTGCAACCTTGATAAGCCCCTCAACATAAGTGCTCTTGAGCTTTGTGACTTTTCTGTATTCAAGAATATCATCAATTATCGGATGCACCTTCCTCAGCTTTTCAAGGATCTCTGCGCCCGTTGAATAACCGCCGGATTTTGTTTTTTTGCCGGCAGGAAGCCCCAGCTTTTGAAACAAAACATTTCCAAGCTGAGCAGGGGAGTTTATATTGAATTGTTCGCCTGCCGTAAAATAAATTCGAGATTCAAGATCTTTTGCAAGTGTGTCAAGTGTGATGCCGTATTCGCGCAGACCCTCAATGTGTATCCTGAATCCGTGAAGCTCCATATCTGCAAGAACTGCGGCAAGCGGCATCTCTATTTCATAGAGAAGCTTCTCCGTGCCTTCGCTTTCACTGAGCTTTTCTGCTATTTTTCTGTGGATCTCAAAAATGATCTGGGCTTCGCATCCCTCGGGAAGTGAAGCAAGCCCCAGAAAGGACAGTGCAAGGCGACTAAGCTCAAATGAATCTGCAGGGTTTAAAACATATGCCGAGAGCATTATATCGTGATAGGCGTCTCTATAATGTATGCCCTCTTTTTCAAGCGTTTTGTAAAGTTCTTTAGCATCGTATGTTACTACTTTTTTATCCGATTCAAAAAGCTCTGATAAATGTGAAGTGCTTTCAAGCCTGATGCTCTTTTTGCCGTCAAAAAGGGTGGGAACATCCGATGCCCAAAGAGCAACTGTGTCACCGTCAATTCTTTCTGTATAGCCTTTTCCGCAAGTTATTATATCAGCCTGTGCAAGCTCGCTTTTTGCTCCTGCCGTTTCTTCAAGACCAAATCTTTTAATAAGGGTTGAAAAACCGAATTTGGTGAAAAGACTGAAAAGCTCTCCTCTGTCAAAGCCGTTGTTTTGCAGTTCATCAAAGGAAATATCAAGGGGAACATCGCAGCATATCCTTGCAAGATCAAGCGAAAGATATGCACTTTCTTTTCCTTCTGTCAGCTTTTTCAGCAGTCCTGCCGAATGACCTGCATTTTCAAGGGTTTCATAAACTCCGTTAAGCGACCCGTGCTCTGCAATAAGCCTGAGAGCTGTTTTTTCTCCTATGCCCGGAACACCCGGAATGTTGTCGGAAGAATCGCCCATAAGGGCCTTTACGTCAACAAAAACCGTTGAAGAAACACCGTATTTTTCCTTGAATTTTTCTTCATCCATAATGGTTGTGTCGGTGTTACCCGCAAGCAGCACCTTAACTCTGCCGTCCTCTGTTATAAGCTGAAGCGAATCTCTGTCTCCGGTCAATATATATGCCTCTGTATCTTCTTTTTCGTGCGCTGCCTTTGCCAGAGTTCCCAGTATGTCGTCTGCTTCATAGCCTTCTTTTTCTATAACTGTAAAGCCCATTGCCCGGCAAATATCCTTTGCAAAGGGAAGCTGAATGGCAAGCTCGTTTGGCATAGGCTTTCTCCCTGCTTTATATTCGGTAAACATTTTGTGCCTGAAAGTTGGTTCCTTAAGGTCAAAGGCAACGGCAAGATAGTCGGGGGAGACAGCATCAAGCTGCTTTGAAAGAATGTTGACAATACCGAAAAGGGCATTAGTTGGCAGTCCCTCACTGTTTGTCAGCATCCTTACACCGTAATATGCTCGGTTCAGAATACTGTTGCCGTCAACCACGAGTAATTTTTTCATAATAGTGCTCCTTAGTGTTTTAAAAGGGCGACCGAAGGCCGCCCTTGTTTTATTTATTCGGCAGTTGACTGCTCGGCGTCCGTTTGGGTCATTTCGGTTAAAAGACCTTCTGCAGAAATCGAGATCTTGCCGTCAGAAAGCTGGATAAGGTTGTTTATAATATTATTGCCTTGTTCTGTTCCGCTAACCATGGTTGTAATTGCCTTGTTCTGAATCAGCGGGAAACAGTATATATCCGGTGTTTTTTCAATAGAATATCTTGTTTTTGTCTCGTCGTAGTGAGAATCCTGAGTGCTGGCTGTCTGAGTTATAACGTTTTTATTGAACTTGATCTCAAGAAGCAGGTTGTTATGAGGATTTGTTTCATGCCAGAAGTTTCCGAGACCGTAAACAATTGGCTTTCCGTTATAATATTCGATAGACTGCATACTCTTTGCTCTAGTTCCGATAACAAGGTCTGCTCCTGCGTCGATAAATGATCTTGCCAGTGCCTTCTGAGTTTCATCGGGCTTGTTGCCCTCAACATTTGCCCAGTCGATGTAAGCTATAACAAAGTCGGCATTTTCTTTTGCTTCACTTATTATAGCAGGGTAAAGGGTAGATTCTGTTGCATAAACTATGCCGGGCTTTTTAGCTGCTGCCTCGGGAGCCATTGTGTTCGTTTTGAGCTGAGCTGCAGAAACAAATGCTATTTTTTGACCGCTTGCGATAAGATAACGGGGAGTTTTTGCATCCTGAAGGTTGTCACCGCCGCCGATATAAGTAATGCCTGCGTTTTTCAGGGTGAGCAGAGTGTCTTCAAGACCATTTGCGGAGTAGTCATAAATATGGTCGTTTGCTATATTTACCATATCAACCCCAAGTCTGCCGAGAACCTCAACGTCCTCCGGGCTTGCTCTGTGAACATAGTACCAGTTCTTATCATATTTCTTTATGATCGGAGTGGCATCGGATGAGGTAAAGGTGTTTTCAAGGTTTACGGCAAAAATATCTGCGCTGAGCATTTTTTGTGCAAGCTCAGCAGAAAAAGCTGTTTCAAGAAGGTTGGAACGGTTGTTTTTATGTACGATGAGAGGCGACCAGTTGTTGATCGGAACATCGTTTGTGTTGTTTGCAAGGCTTATGTCACCTGCAAAAGCTATGGTTACCGTACTGCCTGTTCCGCCATCGGCAGATGAATCCTCTTTAACTGTGTAGTTATACTCATCTGTGATCCCATTGACAATATCATAAAGTGCTTTGATAGAATAGCCGCAAAGTGATTCCCACATTTTGTCGGAATATTCGTTTTCTTCCATGTATTCACATATTCTGTCATATATGTCACTACGGATATTGTCATGGCAATATTCTATCATAGCAGCATCAACATTCCTTGATGCTTCAACACCGTCAAGCGCTTTTACGGCTTCGTCAAGCGTTTTCGGTACAGCCTCGATCTGATTCAAACGCTCGGTGTCTATAGTGTCAAGATTTTGCTGAAGATCGTCGTTGTAGTCTTTAAGTGCAAATCTGTAGAATAAAACAAGAGAGACTACAAGCAGAACTGTTGCAAGTAAATTAAAAACAGGACTGCGAAAAAGGTTTTTTTTGCGATACATCACATTACCTCCGGAACAAGTGGACTTTATCAATACATACAAATAACATTATAACACAGCTTGTCGCATGCTGTCAATATCAAATCGCGTATTTGACAGAATATTTTTAAACCTTAGCAAATTGTTTGGCTAAAATAAACAAAAAAATTTCACTAAATTTGTTAAAAAAGAAGACATAAAGTTTGGATGTATTGTCAAAAAACGCTTGACTTTTGACACCGATTACTGTATAATATTACTATTAACGGTCTATCACCGGCGCAGAGTGGGATGAAGCTGTCAAGGTTGATTTTCCTTGCAACAGAAATGGTTCTGAGCTTGAAAACGGCGTGCTTACCGTTCCTGCTGTTTCTGCTGTATATGAAGGGGGAAAGGCTCCATACGCTATGGCGATGTGGGATGTTGACCTTGTTTAACCTCCCGAATTTGACGATATGGAGGTCGGATCCGATAAGGGTGTAGGCTAATAATTTTATAAATAATTCAGGGCACCCCCGCTTTTGCAAGAGTGCCCCTTTCTTCTGCCCACGTTTATGGGACTTTATTCAAAATGCTTTTCTCAATAAACATTTTGATGTTTTGAAATTCAAGGTTAGGATGCGTTTAGCTCCCGGCTCTTACCGGATGCACACAGTCAAATCCTCAAAGTTCAGAAACTAATTATTTTAGGAGGATCAAAAAACAACTTACTTTGTTTTGATAGAGTTTTCGTAAGACTCAATCATCTTCTTAACCATCTGACCACCGATGGAACCAGCCTGACGTGCTGTGAGATCGCCGTTATATCCCTGAGAAAGATTAACGCCTACTTCACTTGCAGCCTCCATCTTAAATCTTTCGAGAGCTTCCTTAGCCTCGGGAACAAGTGTCTTGCCACTAGCCATTGTGTTCTCCTTTCGAGCGACGAGGGCCGCTCAATTTTTAAATTTCTATTTTAATCGAGACGGCTTTCGTCGCCTCTGTGATTATTGTGTGTCCTATATTCAAAAATATGAATGGCAATTTTAGTCGTTTTTTTATCATATTTATGTAAGAATTGATATTTAACGGAATAGAAAACTTTTTATCTGTTTACAGTTGTGCGGTTTTTGGATTGACAAATGTAAATGTGCGTGATATAATGTTATATGTATAATCAGATTTTCTGCCGATTCTCTACGCTATGTTTAATAATACTGCTGTGGTGATTGAGCAGAATATTTTTACGTCCCCAAAGCAGAAGTACTCTGAATTTTTTGTGAAAAGAGGTCAGATATGAATTTTAAGCCTTTTGATAAAAAAGTATGGCTTTCAACGCCTACTATGCACGGTGACGAGCTAAAATATATAACCGAGGCATATGAAACAAACTGGATGTCCACTGTTGGAAAAAATATAAACGAGGTAGAAAAGTGCATCTGCGAAAAGATAGGCTGCAAATATGCAGTTGCTCTTTCGGCAGGAACAGCTGCTCTGCACCTCGCTGTAAAGCTCGCAGGTGTAAAGCAGGGTGACAAGGTTTTCTGCAGTGATGTTACCTTTGCCGCAACGGTGAATCCTGTTGTATATGAGGGCGGAGAACCTGTTTTTATTGCTACTGAATATGATACATGGAATATGCATCCTGTTGCTCTGTAAAAAGCTTTTGCGATCTATCC
>JAZNCT010000027.1:0-51863 GCA_045587665.1 Eubacteriales bacterium | reverse complement strand
AGCGTTCTAACCAACTGAACTACCGGGCCAACATGGTGGGAACAATAGGGCTCGAACCTATGACCCTCTGCTTGTAAGGCAGATGCTCTCCCAACTGAGCTATGCTCCCATGTCCGCTGCCACTTGCCGTGACAACGTTATATATTATATCACCGAAAAATCAATTTGTCAATACTTTTTTCAGATTTTTTTATGTTTATGATTTCACCTTACAGTCTCACAATAAAATCTGCCACAAGCATAATACAAGGCAAGGTTACAACAGTGAAAAGAGATGTAACGCCAACCGTTTGTGCCGCATAACCGGGTGCAATATCATAAATCTCGGCAAACATAGTTATATTTGTTGCACTGGGCAGAGCCGCAGCCGCCGTTGCAAAAAGAACCATATAGTCGGGCAGACCCACAAGCTTTGCCACAGCGCAGATAATAAGCGGCATTATGATAAGTCTCATCAAGCAGATATAGTACATTTTAAGATCGCAGAATATCTGCTTTGTGCTTCTTGTTGCGATCAGTGCTCCAACTATGAGAACAGATATTGGCGTGCAAAGGTTATTGAGATAGCCCGTGTAGGTTATTATAACATCGGGTATATCTATAAAACGCATCAAAAAATAAAGTGCTATGCCGATAAAGCAAGGAACGGTGCCAAAATTTATGAAGATCTTTTTTGCATTCATCTTTATATCATTTCTGCCTCTTGCAAGAATTATCATTCCCCAAGTCCAAACGAAAAGGTGGAATCCGATAACATAAAAGGAACCCCAAAATTCACCGATATCTCCAAAGATCGACTTAAAGATAGGAAATCCAATAAAGCCGGCATTTGCGAATATCAGAGAAAACTCCGCAATTTTGTGTTCCTCAAAATTCTTAACGGTTTTAGAAGCAAAAAAAGCCATTACGCAGAGAAGCAGGTGAACTCCGATTCCCAAGGCAAACATAGTAAAGCCTGCCCTTGTGTTTTCTGCCGAATATTCAATTTTTATCAGTGAATAGACAATCATCATCGGCTGACCGATATGGACTATCAGCTTTGAAAGTCTCTTTGATGCAACTTCATCTATAATTCCTGTTTTTCTGGCCAAAAAACCTGTTGCCAAAAGGAAAAACAGGACTGTCATTATCTGTATAAGCGAAGAAAACGATTCTGTACTCATTTATTATATCTCTTTCTCAATTATCTTTTAAAAGCTCTTCCAGCTTTGCCTTTATATTCTGCATATCAGAGAGCATGTCCTCTTTTTTGCGTGGGTCTCTGAGGAGTGCTGCAGGATGATAAACAGCAGTCATAAGATAGTTTCCCTTTTTAAACCACTGTCCGTGCTCTTTTGTTATTTTAAAATCCGGCTTTATCAGCTTCATTGCCGATATTCTGCCAAGGCAAATTATCATTTTTGGTTGCATAAGCCTTAGCTGCTCACGCAGAAACGGCAGGCAAGCCTCCTCTTCCTCAGGCAGGGGATCACGGTTATTTGGCGGACGGCATTTAAGAATATTGGCTATATAGACCTGATCTCTTGAAATATCCACTGCATAAAGATATTTGTCAAGCAGCTTTCCCGCCGCACCAACAAAAGGAATTCCGCTAAGATCCTCCTTTTCTCCGGGAGCTTCGCCAACAAAAAGAACGTCTGCATTTTCATTTCCCGTTCCAAAAACGCAATTTGTCCTGGTTTTATAAAGCGAGCAAGCCTTGCAGGCCTCGCATTTGGATTTAAGTTCTTCCCAACAGCTCATATTGCCTCCATAAAAAAATAACTGCCTTATATGATATCACATTTTCGCCCATGTTGCAATAGAAAACAGAAATTTTAATCATTTTGCCCTCTCATTGCTGTCAATCCAAAGAAAATGCGCATAAACTGAAAACAAAAAGAAAAGGAGAAATATGCCATGAAACTTGACCGCAACGCCTTAAGCCGTCTGATTTCATTAAACGACACTCAGCTAAAGGGAGTGATAGAGACGATAGCTGCCGAATCGGGGATAGACATAAAGAGTTTAGGCATTTCCGGCAGTGATATCGCTTCGATCAGAAAGGCTCTTGAAGGTGCAACCGATGAAGATCTGAAAACGGCTCAAAAGAAGCTTGACGAATATAAAAACAGGAGAGGCCTATGAGTGATATAGACAGAAGTGAGCTCCCCTCTGCAGACGCACTGAAAAGCATAATTGGAACACTTAGCCAAAACCCGGAGCTTATAAAGAGCATAGTCAGCTCTATAGGCGCGATGTCAAATCCCGAAAGTGACCCCGGGGATAAGGATGCGCACACTTCCCCTCTCCCCTTAGGGGAAGAAAACGCCGAGGAAAAGACTTCTTCTGTTAGCCCTCTTGATCTATCCTCACTATCACCGGAGCTTATAGGAAAGCTGCCGGCGGTGCTCTCGCTGTTTTCAGAGAAGAAAACAGCTTCAAAAAGCAAAAACGAAGCCAACAGAGAGGCTCTGCTGTGTGCATTAAAGCCCTATCTAAGCCGAGAAAAAGCCGATACTATCGAAAAAATAATCAAGCTTTCAAAGCTCGGAGAGCTGCTCAGTTCGCTTTAAGGGAGGGTCATGATGTACAGTCGCAATACAAATCCAAAAGAATACCGAATACCAAGTCACTACAGCGGGGTGGCTTTTGGGAAAAACGAACGGCAAAAAGCAGAAATGTCATATGCTCACGCACCCACCCCCCTGCCAATCCCAGAGAAAACAAGACTTTCACCAGCTGTCACACCAAAGATCGAACAAAGACCCCCGAAAAAGGATCACGAAATCAGTGAAGAAAAGTGTGTTTTAAAAGCAGAAGAAAACATAGAGCCGAATGTGCAAACGGTGAATACAGATACGTCATTTACAAAGAAAAAGCGTGAAAATCCGAGCAGTGACGACCTACTCATCGCTTCTCTGCTGTTGCTCATTATGGGCAATGACGGCGATGACGATATGATGCTTATACTTTTACTTTTTATTCTTCTATTTTCGGATAGGGATGCTTAAGTCCTATCTTGGAAACTTCAAGTCTGAAAGGTATTACTGATGCCGAGACACTATCCGACACCATATAGGAAAATGGAATATTAAGTCTTTCGCAAAGGCGGCGAAGATAACTCAAAGCCTTATCAAAGCCGTTTTCAAGAAAAAGTCTTTCTTCATTGCTGATAATACGGCGTGAGGGCAATGAAAATGAAGCACAAAGCTTTATTTCTCCACCGCAGTCAACTGCATTTATCTCTGCCTGCCTCATATCCGAATTTGCCGATGCGGCAGAAAGAACAGTAATGAGGAACAGGCTTGCCATTCCAAAATCAAAATTATCACAAGGAGTATAAGTTTGCAGTTCAAAAGAGAACCTTGTTCTTACACCTGCAAGATAGCTAAGAGCATGAACTCTATCGGAAAGCGATCCTAAAAAATGAGCGGCATCCGAGAGAGCAGAGGAGAACATAGCGTCAGAAGTAAAAAGTGCATCCGAGAGAGCAGAAAAGATCTTCTCGTGCTTTCTTTTAAGCGGCACGGTCTTCCCTTGCCTTACCAAAACTGTTGGCACTGTGGCTCTGCATATCTGAGCGGCGGCAGTAAAATCAATATCCGTGTATATAGCCGCAATCGTTCTTGTTGAAGGAAAAAGAGAAAGATTTATTATAACAGCCTTTCCGCTTTTCTGATCCGAGGCAAGCACCCTTTTGTCGCACCTGCCTTGAAAAATACATTTCATAATAAGCGAAGAATCTTCTGAAGAAATGCTATGCTCATAAAAAATATTATCTCCACCGCAAAGGCCGATCGGAGAAGCTAAAAGCACATAACCGTTTTCATCAGCGATCACAAAAGGATAACGCTTTTTAAAATCCATAAAAACCTCCGCAAAAAAGGGCTTCTTCATTCAAATGAAGCAGCCCCTTTATTTTATTGAGCCACACCCGTGTCAGCATTACTGCCGTCTCCACCAACCACGGCAGAAGAGAAAAGTTCTCTTCCCAAAACCGAGTGAACAAGATAGATTGCAGAATCCGAGAGAGCCTCAAGGGTCTCTGAATATTGCCCGTTATCATGATCCAAAACAGCTCTGAGAGAATATCTCGAAAAATACATCTGCATTGAATCTATCCTTGCCCCCACAGCCTCATAAAAGCTCTGCTCCGCTTCAGGCACAATATCGGTATAATCCACCGCTATTATCTCAAAGCACTCCGAAAGAGCTCTGCAAAGCTCATTTGCGTTTTCTGCCAAAAAGAAGGAATAAGGAAGCACAACGCCAAGAGGGACAGCTGTTTCACTGACTCGCCTGTAAAACTCCGAAAGTCCGCACAAAGACCTGACAGTTTCCTCATCGACATTATTTGGTGCACAAACTATCACCTCATCAAAGCCCGCCAAAGCAAGCTCTGAGATCAGTGCCGCTTCATATGCATGCAGGGCGTCAAGAGCCGCCACACCACCGGGATGTGAGGAAAGCGAAAGGAATGCGCTGAAATAGCAATTGCCTTCACCGAGCTTTGCGCCAAGTTCCTCTATCTTCGGCATACCGTTATCGGGAGCTTGTAATCCAAGCGTTTGAGCCGCTTCAGAAGAATAAAACAATTCTCCCTCCTCATTTCTCATTACAAGCGAATAAGCCCCACGAGCGCCGCTTTCAAGAACAGCGTCAAGCTCATCCGAAGCTATATATAAGGATTCAAGACGCTTCGGAAGCTCAGCTTCATACAGCAAGCTCTCATCTTTGTCCCCTGCTCCTCCGGGAATTTCCCCAGTGTCGCTCGTGCCCCCGGTAGCATTGCGTTCATCTGCTGAGGCATCAGCTTTCAGCTTAAGATATTTGCCCAGGAATACCGCAAACACGACCACTGCTATAACAAAAACTATTATGAGCAAAATGGCAATGCCATAACGCTTTCTGGCAGTTCTCCGCTTGCCGTTATATCGGCGGCGGCTATATCTTTTTTTAGATTTCATCATGTTCTCCAAAAATAGATTTATCTGGTGGCAGCAAGATCAAGTGTCTTTCCGTATTCGGTAAATTCAAGCTCTGCCTGCTCTGCCTCATTTGACAAAAGCTCGTTAAACTCAACATATAAATACTGCGCCTTCAGGGTTTCAAAATTCTTCTCGATATATTCGGCATCCTTCGGTAAGCGTGCAATTATGTAAAAACCGTTTTCTCCCTCAACAACACCGCTGTACTCATTTTCATCAAGTGCAAAAGCAGCCTCTTCGTAAGCCTTTTCGTGTTCTCCACGCATAAAATAATGGCCGTCGGTGGTGGTAGTTCCGTCATAATCACTGTATCTGCCTATAACGCGCGTCAGCTTTTCGCCTTCTTCAAGCTTTCCGAGAGCCTCCTCTGCCTTTGCCCTGTTTGCCTCTATATCCTCGCCCTCGTCATTTCCGATATAAACATTCAGCGTTCTGATAAATTCATCGCTCTCGATAACGCTCTTTGCCTTCTCGTCAGAGTCATCCAAAACTCCCTCTCGGCAAAGGGCCTGTCTCAGCTCTTCTTTTGAAGCCTCAATAGCTATCAGATATCGCCAGTGGTGGTCTGTTATGCCGTTTTCTTCAAGCTGTTCTGTATATACAGCCTTATCATCAAACTGAGAATTGATATATTCGTTTACATATTCCTTTGTTTCCTTATCGTCTATATCAACGCCGTATTTTTGCGCAAGAGAGACAAAAGAAGCAGATTTTTTCATGCCGCCAAGAATGTTCTCTTCAAGCTCGGCGCGGTATTTTTCTGCGGTGTCGGCATTATCCCATATCCCCTCACCGTATTTCTTTTCCATATCCTGCTTATAGTTTTTAGCCAGATATTTCACTTCTTCAAGATACACCGGCACATCGCCTATCTTTGCAACGATGTTAAGATCGCTTTTATCCCCTTTTATGGGTCTTATTCCGGAACAAGCGGAAAGTGAGATTATAAGTAAAAACAAAAAAGCTGTTTTAAAACAGATCCTTAGCCTCATTTTGACCTCCAAAACACAATATATATGATATTATATAATAAGATTGTTAATTCATTATGAATTTTGCTGTTTTTTTGAATATTTTCGAGAAAAATGGCTTGAAATTATATAAAATTATGATAAAATAGTGTATAGGGAAAGGCGGTGTGCAGTTTGGAAGAGATTTATTCTATAAAGCTGAGCAAAATTATTAAAGAAATGCAGCTCACCCAGGTATATCTGCCTGAAAATGCAGATAACATCGAAGTCACAAGTCCCGATGTAGAAAGACCAGGCCTTGCACTGACAGGTTTTTTTGAAAATTATGAGCGCACAAGAATACAGATATTCGGAAGAGCAGAGGTTTCATATCTTGAAGGGCTGAATGAATCGGAGAGAAGGATCCACCTTAAAAACTTTATGAAGCTTGAGCCCGTAGCGGTTATTTTTTCATCGGATCTGCCTGTTTTCGATGACGTTCTTAGATATGCAGAGCAATGCAAGGTTCCGATTCTTTCAAGTTCAAGAAGAACAAGTGCCCTGCTTGCGGCAATAATTGCATATCTGCACGTTGAGCTGGCGCCGAGGATCACACGCCACGGCGTCCTTGTTGAAGTCTATGGCGAGGGTCTTTTGCTGCTTGGCGACAGCGGCGTAGGAAAAAGTGAAACGGCAATAGAGCTGGTTAAACGAGGCCACAGACTGATAGCGGACGACGCCGTTGAAGTAAAGCGTGTTTCGGCAACCACCCTTGTTGGCAGCGCACCTGAGATAATAAGGCACTATGTTGAGCTGCGAGGCATTGGAATCGTTGATATAAAGAGGCTTTTCGGTGTAGGTGCTGTAAAGGATACAGAAAAGATCGACCTTGTTATCAATCTTGAGCCTTGGATACAGGGAAAGATGTATGACAGGCTTGGTATAGACAGCGAAACAATGGATATCCTGGGAATAAAGGTCCCCTCGATAACTATTCCTGTCCGCCCCGGACGAAACCTTGCGATCATTCTTGAGATAGCGGCAATGAACAACCGCCAAAAACGCATGGGCTATAATACCGCTCTTGAATTCAACAAGCATCTTATGAGCCAAATGGGCATTGATCCCGAAAGTGCAAATTAAAATATATCCCCAAAACCCTTATCGGTTTTGGGGATATATTTTTATGCAATTCTTTATCTCTGAAGAAATTTGTGAACATATGGCCAGGCATCGTCTGCATAGAAGCGGTGACCGCCCTTACCCTTTATCAAAACACAGCGGTCTGAGATTCCCTTTTCCTCATAGGCACACTTTCCGTCAAGGAAAACCTTTTCTGCCTGATCAACTGGGAATATTTTATCTTCAATTCCGGAAACCTGTATATAAAATTTGGGGCAGGCAAGCGCCATAAGATCGCCCATATCAAAAAATTCTGCGATATGAGGTACAAAGTTGCAGGCGCAGTGCTGCATTGCTCCGATAGAATCCTTATAGGTGCACATTGCGCAGGAAGGCATTGCAAGCTTTATTCTGTCTTCAAGAGCAGCAATATAAGCGGTTGCTGTTCCGCCTCCGCTGTTGCCCATACAGCTTATGCAGTTTACATCGACTCTGTCAGAAAAGCTCTCTTCAACGACGTCTATAAGGCGCATAACGTCCCAAACACGCTCTCCGATAGTTGTCCTGCCCATAAGAATGGCAGTGAGAGATGATTCAACGCATTGAGGACCTGCCGCAGTTCCTCCGCATTCGCCAAAATTTCTCTGCTCCAGCGCTATTGCCGCAAAACCCTCTTTAACAGCCCTTATGCAAAAATCCCTGTCCCCCTCAACAGGCGGCTCACCGGGATATTTTGATCGTCCGAGAGAACGGTGCATTCCCTTTGAATGCCCCTGAAGTGTAATTATAAGCGGAGGATTTTCTATTCCGTTTGGCAAAAGCAGGTGACAGGGCACTCTGTAGCCCTCTTCGCTTTGAAATGTAAAACGCACCTCAAGTGCACCCTCAATTTCGGTTTCATATTCTATTTTAAGATCAGGTTCAACCTTTTTAAACCTATCCATGCCAAGCAGAGCGCACAGCTTCTCTTTTGCAGGTCTGCGCCATTCATCAAGACCGCCTCTATATGGCATAGACGGTGTCACCTTTTGCATAAGCAGGATGTTGTTCTCATAAGCCGTTCTCATAAATTTTCTCCTTTGGTAAAAAAACCTTTTTTATACATTATACTGCAAAAAGCAGAAAATGCAAGACTTATATACACAAAAATATTTCCAAGACGGGTATAGGGTGTAATATCCTTTCTGAACTCTACAGAAGAAATAATAAATCCTTCGGTATCTGCAGGCAGGTGCTCTGCAGTTTTTCCGGTTGGCAAAACTATAGATGAGATGCCCGTGTTTGCCGCTCTCACAACGCTCCTTCCGTTTTCAACGGCACGAAGAACAGCGTGCGAAGCATGAAGTCTTGAACCGACAGAATCACCAAACCACGAATCGTTGGTGGAAACAAGCAAAATCTCAGCTCCGTTTTTCACACTCTCTCTTGCAAGAGTATCATAAATTGAATCAAAGCAGATAAGATGTCCAAAGCTTCCCTCTTCACTTTGCCAAACAGAGCTGCTTTCTCCCGGCAAAAGCGAACGGTCAAGCATATTTATCTCACCAAGAATCGGAAGCAGATTCATAATAATATCACGCATCGGCACATATTCGCCAAATGGCACAGGCCTTTGCTTTGAATATACGTTTTTTCCCTCGCATAAGGGCTGATAAACTCTTATAATATTTTCCGTTTCCTCTCCCGAAGAACCAAAACAGCCGATCATAAGAGTGATTTTATATTTATCTGCCCAGTTCTTTACAGTGTGGTCTATCTGAGGGTCCTGTTCTATTATATAAGGAAAAACAGTCTCGGGAAAAAGTGCAAATCCGGCTCCCGCCTCGCTTGCTTTTCTGCAAAGTTCTTCATAAACCGAAAAGGTCTGCTCTCGCATACTGTAGCTCCATTTTTCCTCGGTTGAAATATTGCCCTGCAAAGCGGCGATCTTAACTGTTTTATTGAGAGCTGCTTTATTGCCAAGCTGATAGCCGCCGTATGTGCCGATAACAGAAAAGAGCAATACAGCCGTTAAAGCAAAAGCTATTTTGCTTCTTCTCTTCGCCTCTTTTATAGCAAGAGCGGCATAAAAATTCACCGCAATTATCAGAAAGGCTGTAAAACCTGACCCGAAAAGTTTTGCAGACTGCAAAAATGCGAGATTTTCAACCTGTCCAAGTGCCAGCCTTATATAAGGGAGGCCAAACCAAAATAAGCTCTGAGCCCATTCGATCACACACCAAAGCGCTCCCATAAAAAGAGGCAAAATAGGTTTTGGCATACCGCCCCTTGAAGCAGAGGCGAAAACAGGAAACACTGCCGCACAGCCAATGGCCTGAAAAGCCGATATTCCAAGAAAGGCAAGAAGAACAACACCAAGAGCCGCAGCCCTTGAAATTCCCGTTACCGACAGCGGATACATATCCAAAAACCAAGAATACCCCGGGAGAAAGTAACCAAGGAAAAAGAAAAAGCCAAGCTTGTAAAAAGAAAAAAAGCCTTTCTTATCATCGTCAATTTGAGAAAGCATCAAAAGTGCAAACGGTATCATCACCACCCACTGAAAAAGTCCAAGGCTCGAAAAAACTATTGGCATTGCAGAAAATATTCCAAACAAAAAAGCCAAAGCTACCCTTTTCACCTTCTCACCCCCAAATGCCTCAAAGAAAATTAAATAAAATCCTCAATAAACCAAATATCCTTTTTGTCAAGCATTATTTCTTTGCCTCTGAGATATCCCAGCTCGCCCTCACTGTTATCAAAATCGAATTTCAGGCGATAGGCATAAAGAGCCTGGTATTTATATCCCTTCTCCCTGTCAAGCTTGTTTACACCGTATTTCCCGTCGCCAACCAGAGGATGCCCGATGTGAGCCATATGCGCTCTTATCTGATGTGTTCTGCCCGTAACAAGCTCGACCTCAAGCAAAGAATTTTTACCTTTTTGTGCAACAACTCTGTATTTTGTAATTATCTCCTTTGCCGTGCCTGTTTTTTTATCATACACACTTACCATATTTGTGGCACTGTCTTTTATCAGATATCCTCTGAGAGTTTGCTCTTTTTGAGGCATAATGCCGTGAACGGCACAAAGGTAAAATTTGCTTATTTCATTATTCTTTATTTTTTCGTTCATTATTCTCAGCGCAGAGGCATTCTTTGCCGCAATAACTATGCCGCCCGTGTTCCGGTCAATGCGATTGCAAAGAGCAGGAGCAAAGGATTGCTCAGCCGAAGGATCATATTCGCCCTTGCGGTATAGATAAGCCTTTATGTGCATAATGAGAGTATTGTCCTTTGCCTCGCTGTCCTCGTGAACAACAACGCCGGGACGCTTGCTTACAAGCAGTATATTTTCATCCTCATATACCACATTTATCTTTGGCTCAATGCGCTCTATAGCTCCGCCGTCCCTCTCAGGAGAATCAAAAAACTCTTCCCTTATAAACAGATCGATTATATCCCCCTCAGAGAGAATATATTTTTGCTCTGCGCGCTTTCTGTTGACCTTGATCTTTTTTGTCCTTATATATTTATACATAAGCGATGTGGGCAAGCCCTTTATCGCCTTTGAAAGAAATTTGTCAAGTCTTTGACCCGCATCGTTTTTCTTAATGGTTATACTGCGCATATTCCTCCAAATAAAGTTGCCGAGCAGAGCGCGGTAGCTTAAATGTTCATTTTGTTCCAAAAATTCTGTCTCCGGCATCTCCAAGTCCGGGAACGATATAAGCGTGCTCGTTCAGCCTCTCGTCGAGACCCGCAGTGTAAATATCAACATCAGGATGATCCTCCTGCAGCTTTGCAACTCCCTCAGGAGCCGCAACAAGGCACATCATTCGAATGTTCTTAACACCTTTGTTTTTAAGCAGTGTCAGCGCATCCGAAGCAGAGCCGCCTGTTGCCAGCATTGGGTCAACAAGAATGGTTATCCTATCTTCGATATCATAAGGAAGCTTGCAATAATATTCAACAGGCAAATGGGTTTCGGGGTCACGGTAAAGACCTATATGCCCAACCTTTGCCACAGGCACAAGACGGAGAAGCCCGTCAACCATACCAAGACCTGCACGGAGAATTGGAACTATGGCAAGCTTTTTGCCGGAAATCATTTTTGCGGTCATTTTGGTGATCGGCGTTTCGATAGTAACATCCTCAAGGGGAAGGTCGCGGGTGATCTCATAACCCATAAGCATCGCTATCTCGTCAAGCAGCTCACGAAAATCCTTTGAGCCGGTTTTGCGATTGCGCATTATGGAAAGCTTGTGAGTTATAAGTGGATGGTCTACAACATGAAGTTCGCTCATTTTTCTTTCTCCTTTATTCATTAGGATAAGTGTTCTCACTCATTATAACCCATTAAAAGTTTTTTTTCAAGTGTAAAACTCAAATATTTTAAAAAAAGCATAAAGATTTACAAAAAAGTGCTTTACTTATCCCTCTCATAGTGTTACAATTTAAAAAAAGAAGATCTCTACACTGTTTCAAGTGAGAAAAGGATGCTCAAAATGAACAAAACCGCCTGTATATACACCCTTGGATGCAAGGTCAATCAATATGAAAGCGAGGCTATTTCAGAGCTTCTTGAAGCAAAAGGCATTTCGGTTTGCCCGCCTTCGGGTAGCTGTGATGCTTTTATAATCAATACCTGCACCGTTACAGCTGAAAGTGACAGAAAAGCAAGGCAGTTTATCCGCCGTGCCATTTCTCTGAATCCAAAGGCCTTTATACTTGTTACAGGCTGCATGGCGCAGAGCCGCTCCGAGCAGGCCGGTGCCATCAGCGGAGTGGACTACATTTGCGGCTCTTCAAACAAAACAAGCGTAGTTGAAAAGGTTATTCAGCTCTTTGAAGAAGGAAAGAAACGAGATGAGCCGGAAATAAACATCCCCTCTCTTGCAAATGCCCCATTTGAAGAAATGACGATAAATAAATTTGAACGTACCCGTGCATATCTCAAGATAGAGGACGGCTGTGAAAACCGTTGCTCATACTGCGCCATTCCCGATGCAAGAGGCCCTATACGTTCAAAGCCGCTTTCAAAGGTTATATCCGAGGTAAAAAGGCTAAGCGAAAACGGCTGCCGTGAGATCGTGCTGACAGGTATAGAGACTGCCTCCTATGGCAGAGACTTGGGCGAAATCGACATTGCGGATCTTCTGACAGAGATAGATAAGCTGAGTGGCATTGGCAGAATACGCATTGGCTCTATCCACCCTTCGGTAATGACAAAGGAATTTGTTTCAAAAATTGCCAAGGTGAAATGCCTTGCTCCTCATTTTCATCTTTCCATGCAAAGCGGAAGCAACAAAATTCTGGAGCTTATGGGCAGAAAATACGATAGAGAAACAGCCCTTAGGAACATAAAAAATCTTCGTGCAAGCATGGAAGGCGTTATGTTTACAACAGATTTTATAGTGGGATTCCCCGGAGAGACCGATAAGGATTTTGAGTTGACTCTTGATTTTGCAAGGCAGGCAAGCTTTCTTGATATGCACGTTTTTGCTTATTCAAAGCGTTCGGGTACCCCTGCCGCATCAATGCCGATGCAGCTGCCGGAAAACGTCAAGAGGGAGAGAAGCGCGGCTCTGATCGCCCTTGGAAAAGAGCTGACAAAAGAGAATCTGAAACGATTTGCAAGAGAAAACGAAAGCACCGAGGTGCTTTTTGAAACCTATGAAAACGGCTTAGCCTACGGTCACACTGCGTCATTTGTTCCCGTTGCAGTGGAAAGTGAACGGCCTCTCAACGCCTGTCTTTTAGATGTTCAGATCACGGGATCTGACGAAACAAAATGCCATGGAAAGCTAAAAGAATAAATGAAAGGAGCTGATAAAAAAATGAAGACCGCTGAAGATTACCCAAAAAAATGGGGCGTTATAAACGGCTTTTGCTATGCTCCAACAGATTATCTGCAAATGATAAAAACAGATCTGTTCCTTTCGCTCCCGATATCTGCAATAAGCCATATACAGAATCACTACCGAATATATGAGCACAGAGACCCCCTTGTTGAAGAGATGATAATGCTTGACATTCTTTTCAGCAATGCAAAATATGAAGCTGAGCAAAGCAAAAAGCTCCTTCTCTCTGACCTGAAAACTGATGATGAAGAAATCAAAGCCGCTTTAAAGGACCTAAATGAAAAGCTATGTGCCCTCGATCCGGGCAGAAGCGGTCCCCTGCCCTTCGAAGATGTTCTCACCACCCCGGGCAGATATATACGTTCCATTATGCCGGGCAGATGTCCCGGTTCTCTAAGGCTTAGATTTTGGAACAAACAAAATGATTTGCGGCCGCCCGATTTTTCACACAAAACACAGAGCTTTTCCATAGATAAATCGCAAATTTGCTTTGACATTACAACCTTTGAAGAAAAGGTGTACATTGAAAAGGGCGATTATATTCAAATTGAAAACAGCGAAAGCCTCAGAGATATCTTATCTCACCTTAAAGAAGACGGGGTGAGTTTCAAATCAAGTGTTATCCGTAAAAACATAATTGAAGAAATACTTTCACACGGCCGCCATTGTGATATCCACGTTCCATATTCTCTTCCACATGCGGCGTGTATGGGAAGGGGAGATATCCTGCTTCTTTGCAAAGAGAGACACAGCCAAAAGATCTGCTCTGCCCTTGCTGAAAATGGCATAAGCTTCAAGCTTGCAGGCAGAAAAAAGACAAAAGGAAATCTAACTTTTTTTGGAAATATAAACAAACTTACCCTTCGATCCTCTATGATTTATGATCTGACAATACTGTGTCAAAACCGGCTTGTTTCGGCAGTTATAGAAAGTGATATGCTAAAAGCGCAACCAAGCTGCCGTTTTGAAGAGCTGACATCTTATAAAAAACCAATGGAATACACCCCATTTTTTAAAGATAAAAAAGAGCTTTTTGTTTCATCTGTAAAAAGCACTCTCACATCATCACCTTATAAAAACGGCATGGCTCAGGCTGTCATAGCCGCCGCAACTGCTGTTGCCTTTGGAAGCGGCAGAAACAACATAAAGCTTGTACACCACATCACTTGTCCAAAGGATCAGGACCCCTCGCTTCTTCTTGCTCATCTGCTTGGCATATACCGAGCCGAAACAGAGCTCTGCCTGTTTAATGAGGATGATCTGATCAGAATATCCGAGGATTCAAAAGAAGCTGAAAGCAGAACTGTGGCAATTACCAAGGCTATCAAAAAGAAAAAATGCAATAGTGGTACACTTTGGCTGATAGCTCCGGAGCAGGATAAGGACACACTTTCGTTTGAGAATATCAGAAAAACTTTTTCCTATGTATCAGAGCTGCTGGATAAGCTTCCCTCATCAAGAGCAGCCGCACTTGACACCTCCGGGATTGGCACAGGTATGAATAAAGACCTTCCCTGCCAAAGCAATGCAAACTTTATCGGTGGTTTTTTGGTTCTGACAAATGCATCGCTCATAGGTGCACCCGGCATAATCCTGCAAAAGATAGGCTATATAGACAGCCAAGAAGATGTATAAATAGTATATTTGCTTGATAAAGTGCACAAAACAAAGCGCAAAAAACCTTTTTTATTGAGTTTTTTGAAAAAAATATGATTTTCTTTCAAAAAACTCTTGCATTTTTTGAAGAGTCATGGTATAATAACCCTTGTTATAGCGTAAAAAATAATTATTTCAATATAAGCAGTGCCCAAATGGGTGCTTTTGAGGAGGTGTCAAGCATGGCAAAATGCAGCGTTTGCGGTAAGGGCGTAGTTTTCGGACACAACGTTTCCCACTCCAACCGTAAGACAAACAGAACATGGAAACCCAATATTCGTAAGGTTAAGGCTGTTGTAAACGGCACACATAAGACAGTTTGCGTATGTTCAAACTGCCTGCGTTCCGGCAAGGTTACACGCGCTTAAGCGAATAGAAAATTATGGCAGACCTTTGGGTTTGCCATATTTTTCTTTTATTGGAGAAAATCTATGAAAACAGCAATATGCGACAGCAGAATACCCACAAAAGCACTTGATAATTTGAAAAAGGTGGCCGACAGAGTTGTTCTTCTTCCCCCACTTGAAGCTTTAGATGCTCCCGTATCGGCTCATCCGGATATGCTGCTATTTCCCTATCCGGCAAAAAAAATTATTTTTACACATAAAGATTATTTCAGCAGAGCAAGTGAGCTTCTCGGTTTTCTCGGATATGAGATAATACCGATAAAAGAACAGATAGGAGCCAAATATCCTTTTGATATCCTTTTAAATGCGGCAAATGTGGGAAACAGAATTTTCGGAAAGCTCTCTCATATTTCTTCCTCACTTTTGCAGCTTGCCATGTCAGAGAATATGGAGCTGATAAATGTAAATCAGGGCTATGCACGCTGTTCCCTTTGCACCATATCAAATAATGCAGCAATAACCGCCGATCCCTCTATATCGGATGCGGCAAAAAACGCAGGCATTGATGTTTTAAGCATCTGCCACGGAGGTGTCGCGCTTGGCGGCTACAGTGAGGGCTTTATCGGAGGAGCCTCCGGCTATGACGGAGAAAGTGTTTATTTTTGCGGGGATATTATGTCTCACACAAACGGCAGCGAAATTTCAGGCTTCTGCGAAAAGCACTGCACTAAAGTTATTTCACTTTCAAATGAGCCACTTTATGATATCGGAACTATATTTTTTATATATAGCTGAAGCTTCCACCTGCCTGTTCAAAAAAAACAAAAATTCTTGTGAATAATAAAATCAAGCCCTCAGAGCGTGGCTCCGGGGGCTTGATTTTTTGTTACATAAGATTGCTTATCTTAATATCCAGTGCTTCTCCATAGGGGAGAGAATATATGCACACTCTACTCGGCTCTCTGCCAAACATCATGGAAACAGCGGTGCTGTAATATGAAAGTTGGAGTCCGTGTCTCTCACCGAGCTTCTTTGCCGCAAGAGAGTGATTTTGAATCTCATGTTTTTCAAGATGATCTGTCTTATAATCGCAAAGAGTTATATCCCCGTTCTTATCAACAAAAACAAGGTCTATAACACCCTGAACGGCTATTCTTTCATTCTCTATCATCTTTTTAAAATCCGGATCTGCCGTAAAAAGTGAAGCAGGCAAAGCAATGTTAAACCGCTGTTCTCTGAACAGCTTGCCGCCACATGAAACAGCCTCTTTCATACTGTTATAAAACCGACTTTCAAAGAAACGTTCCACGCTTGAAACGTCAATCAGCTCCGCATATTCCTTAGACAAAAGCCCCACTTCACAGAGCCTTGCTATCTCCTCTGAAACGCCCTGCCTCTCCACCCTTTCAAAATCACAAAACTGCATAAATGTATGGGTTGCAGTTCCCCTGTCGGCGCCTGTTGCAAGCTCTGAAGGGGGAACAAGGAAGGCAGGCTTTTCTTTTAATGTTATCTCATCCGGACAAAGCTCATCCTCTCGGGTCTCATCAAGAACCTGTGGATAAAGCTTTGAAACAGAAAGCTTTGCAGGCAGGCGTGTGAGATGCGAATACGGATATTTAAAAGAAAACCGTGAGGTAAGCAAATTGCAAAGCTCATCTGCCTCATTCTCTTCGTCATTTGGCAGATCTTTGCCGATATTCTCAGCTTCGACAAAGCTCGGGCTCGCTATATCAGCAGGTTGAAGACGCTCAAGCAAAAGCACTTTTCTATCCGCCTCATCAAGAGAGAAATACACCGTCATTATCCAGCTAAGATAGCTCTGAGAGGACATAATCGAATACTCATCTGCATATTTTGCACAAAGTCTTGCATCCTCCTCCCATTTATCAGAGTAGGAATACGCACTCATATAGAGCCGCTCTCTGGCACGGGTCATCGCCACATAGAGAACACGCATCTCCTCCTCAATATCCTCGCTGTGCCTTTTTTCTATTATACTGCGGCGAATCGTGTTATCTATCCTGGCAAAGCCGCTTTCGTCTCCAAAAAGCACACCAATGCCAAGCTCACGGTCAAATTCAATAACAGAACCCGAAGCTCCGCCAAAGGCCTTATGGGTAGCTGCTATAAAGCAGACCGGGAATTCAAGACCCTTTGAATTATGTATCGTCATAACGCTGACAACATTTGTTACGGCGGCAGAGGCAGGTGGGTCAATTGTCTGACCTGATGCAATAATATCGTTTATATATCCGATAAAGCTGTGAAGCCCCTTATAGGAGCCTGTTTCATATCTTCTTGCATAGTCGTAAAGAAGGAGCAGATTTGCTCTGCGCTCTGAAACATCGGCAAGCTCGCTGTCTGCCTGTGCACCTGCAAAAGACATCATAGCCGTGTCGGCATATAGGAATTTCAAAAGCTTGTCAACACTTAGAAGTCTTGCCCTTTCACGGTAAAGCCCGAGCTTTTGGAAGAAATATTCGCACTTGCGGCGAATGTCCTCACTCTCGGAGTTTTCAAGAGCATAGAGCAGATCGTCATAAAGCGAAATTGCCCCCTTCCCCTCTTTTCTTATCTGCACAAGCTCTCCCATTCCAAATCCGAAAAGAGGTGAGCGCAAAACCCCCGCAAGATAAACATCCCTTTGCGGATTGTCGATAACACTTAGAAGGCTGAGTGCCAGAAGCACCTCTGGGTTTTCAAAATAATTCACCGTTGTTCTTGCCGATGAGGGGATCCCCCTCTCCGAAAGAGCTTTGGCAAAGCTGTTTGCCGTGCTGTTGTCTCTTGTGAGTATAGCTATATCTCGCGGTTCGATCCGTCTGAGTGCACCGCCCTCCTCGCATTTTTCATTTTTGTCATTTAAGAGGCGCGCTATTTCATTGACAACCGCCCTTATCTCAAGCTCACCGCCCTTGCCGCGGCATAGCTCTCTTTCCTCTTCTGACATTTTTGAAAGTGCAGATTCGGTATAAGCCCTAACCATTTTAAAGCGTGCCCCATACATTTCTCTATCCTCAGGAGCTACTCTTTTCTTGCAGATAAGATCGTCCTTCTCCGTATAGCCTATGCTGTTAGCCCCTTTATTAAAAATGAATCCGCATATGCGGTTTGTTATGTCTATAACAGGTCTGTCACAGCGGAAATTCTCGGACATATAAATAGCACAGTTATGGCAATCTCCAGCCGCCAAAAGGTCGGGAAAGGCTTTTTTATATGAAGCAAAAACCGAAGGGTCTGCTCCCCTGAAGCGGTATATGCTCTGCTTGATATCACCAACCAAAAACCTGTTGCCCTGCTTTGATATGGCACTGAATATCATATCTTGCACAAGATCGGTATCCTGATATTCGTCAATATATATCTGATCATATTTTTCGGTATATTCGAGAGCAAGGTCTGTGGGTTTTCCGTCATCCCCGATAAAAAGCTTAAGGGCAAATCGCTTGTTATCCGTGAAATCGCAAATGTTTCTGCTCAGCTTTTCGCGGCTGAATCTATCGTGAAATTCTGAAAGAAGCTCATACAGCATTTCCGAAAACTCAGCTGTTTTAAGTGCATCGCTTCTAAGCTGTTCACTGTCTGAAGAAAAGAATGATTCGCCAAACTTTTCATATTGCTCTATACATTGACTTCTCAACGACCTGAATTCTTCATAAATTTTGTCGGCACCTCGGTAAACTCCAAGATTTATCTTTGAATAACCGTGAAATGCCTCGGCTGCACCGTTGTAATCCCCGTTTTCCACAGCACGCCTTGTTGCCTCAAAATGCTCACTGTCATATTTAAAGGCGGGGCCATATGCCCTCACAGCCTTTACGTCGCCAAGTATAAGCTGGAGAGCGTCCTTATATATCCTTTGACAGTGATCAAAAAAATCAAGACACCGCTTTCTTATATCTGCACCTGCCCTTGTTTCAAAAAATGGCAGAGAGGCTTCAAGTCTCAGCTTTTCTGCATTTATCGCAGGATATTCCAAAAATTCCGGGTAGCCGCTAAGAGTCTTATATAGCTTATTCAATATCTCCGGTGCATTGCTGTTTCCCCTCGAATCCATAAAGCAATCCATAAATCCTGTAAAACCGGGACCCTTTTTTTCATAAAAGTCTTCTATAACAGATGCAAGTATGTTAAGCTTCATTACTTCAAGCTCGCTTTCATCTGCCATAGAAAGCTTTGCTGGAAGGCCCAGCAACTCAAAATTGCTCCTTACCACCTTCAGATAAAAGGAGTCTATCGTGCATATATCGGCACTGCCCAGCTTTATCATCTGGCGTGCAAGATGCCTGTTTGAAGGATCTTTGGCAAGCGCAGTTCCAAGAGCCCTTGATATTTTGCTTCTAAGGTCTGCCGCCGCCGCTTTTGTAAAGGTAACTATAAGAAAGCGTCCGATATCGGCAGGGGCTTTTTCGTCTGTTAAGGACCTTATAATACGCTCAGTCAGCGTTGTTGTTTTTCCCGAGCCTGCCGCCGCCGAAACAAGTACTGTTTTATCTCTTGTTTCAATAGCATTTAGCTGAGCCCTTGTAAAATCAGCCATTGTCCTTGCCTCCTTCTTCTTTCTTTTTAACATGTGCTCTGCGGCACACCGCGCCCATTCCGCAATAGTCGCAGGTCATCGCCCTGCCATCTTCCCGCGGGTCTATGCAGGCATCGCCATATCTTATCCTTTCAAAAAGCTCGGTCAAAGTAGCGGCTACTGTTTGGTATACCTCTTCAAATTCTTCTTCACTCTTAAGATATTTTTTCCTGCTCTTTTCGCTTTTTGCATTTGAAAGTATATATCTGAAATCCATATCCTCGCTTATTGCCGAAAGGACCTTTTCATCGGAAAGAAGCATACCGCTGCGCATTATGCTTTTTTCGGCTTCCTCAGCTATCTGCTCTTCTCCTGCTCCGCTCATTTTCATAATCGGCGGAAACTTTGATGAAAGATAAACTATTCCCGCTCCCTTCAGCTTTCCCTTTTCTCCGCAGCCAAAAAGTGCCTTGTTCTTTTCATTTCTGCATATGCTGAAAAGATAAAGGAGCATCTGCAGATTAAGTCCCTCTTTTATCTGCTCAGGAGAAAACTCTTTTGAGCCTGTTTTATAGTCAACCACCTTTACATAAACATCATCACCGTCATTTAAAAGATCAACTCTGTCAACGATTCCGCCAAGAGAAGCCGCAGAGCCGTCCGAAAGCTCAAATCGCAAGGGTTTAACTGTCTTTTCTCCCCTCTCGCCTATTCTGAGCTCGAAAAATGACGGCTTAAAACGGCTTTTTTTCATTTCGTTCGTTATACTTTTTGCCACAAGTCCCGAGAGGTGGGCAAGCTTTTTTATCACGTGAACAAAGCTTGCTCTGGTCGCATCCTTTTCACGAAAATTTTCAGCAATATATCTTTGCATCAGCTCCTCTAAAAGCTCCTCGCCCTCATCTTCCGCCCTCTCGGCGTTAAAACCGTTTTCGTCGGTAAGAGCATTTACAAACTCTTCAAGGAGAGCATGGATAAGCGAACCCGTATCACTCAGTTTGAACACATTCTTCTCGTCACGGCGGAGACGAAGCACGTATTCGCACCAATAGTCAAAATGACATTTAACATATTTTTCAAGAGCTGAGGGAGAAAAATACATCTGCCTGCCAAACACTGTGTCTGCCATTGTTGGGGGAACAAAGCACTCCCTATCGCATATGGGAATATAGAGCGCATTCAACCTGTCACGGTAAACTTCGCTTTCGGAAAAATATTTCTGCAGTGCTGCGGAAAGCACACCGTCTGCAAGAGCGGTATATTCAAAGCCTACCCTTTCGCTCCATATTCTTTCACTGAGCGGAACAAGGGAATAATCTGTTTCATTCAGCCCTAAAAGAAGCTTTGTCCTCTCAAAAGCAAGCGAGGGTCTTATCTCCTTTCCCCCCTGAAGCTCTGACGCCGCATATGTCATAATAAGTCTTTCAGAGGGTGCAGAAATCGCTCGGTACACATAAAAAAGCTCTTCAGAAGACCGTTCCTCTTTTCCGCCCGAAAGCTCTATGCCGTAAAGAGCCAAAAACTGCTTTTCTTCATCCGAAAGCATACGGTTTTCCTCTACATTTTCGGGGAACACACCGTCATTAACTCCAATAAGTATCACGCATCTGGGGCTGTCTGCTCTCATGAGAGACGCCGATCCAACGCTGACCTCATCGCAGGAGGTGGGTATAACTCCAAGTCCGGTCCCTGCAAGAACAATTCTCAGTGCCACCTCAAGATCAGCACTGTTAAATCGCTCCTCGCCCATATCAAATTCGGCAAGAATACTTAGCACATCCAAAACGCTGTTATAAAGCTGAAGATTTTCCGATGCCATAGCGGGATTCCCCTCGACACGCCACCTTTCGGCAAAATTTCTCAGCTTCTGAGCTATGGAAAGCTCCTCCATATATTCAAAAATTCCTCGGCAAATATCACGGTTTGTCACAGCCGCATCTATCTTTTCAAAAAGTCTTTTCAGTGGGGCAATCAGTGCAAAACGTGCCTCATTTATCTTGCGCAGTATCTCTCTGTTCTTTTCGCTTGTCTCTGGCGAATATGAATCGGGATCCATAGTCCAATCATCCCCTAAAAAGGCAGCTCCGCTTATGCTCCATTTCCAGATATACTGCTCAAAAAGATCTGCCGCCCTTTCATCAATTCCGGTAAGACCTGTTTTTATGTATGTGATAATATCCTCTGTGCGCCAAAGGGAATTCTTTATCCGCAGTGCCGAAAGCAAAAGCTTTGACAGCGGCATTGACGTTACATCATCCGTTTTTGATATAAAATACGGAATGTCGGCTTTTTCAAGGGCACTGTCTATTATCCCCTCATAGCTTTTTATGTTTCGTGCAAGGACAACGATATCTCTATATCGCATACCCTCTCTAACAAGCTTTGATATAGCAGTGCAGGCAGCCTCTGCTTCTTCATAAGTATTTGTACACTTTATCAGTTCAATGCCCTCACAAGCTTCATCAAAGGCATCAGAATTAAAGCTCCAGATATTTTCTGAAAGATATAAAAGTGCCTTGTTTTTTGTCCTGCGGTTTTCTCTGAGCACTGTGCGCTCAATGGGGCACACACATTTCTCGGCAAGTCTTTCAATTCTGCCAAGAGTGCCCGCAACACATTCAAATTGCAGGCCTGATTTTTCGCCCTCACAAGGTATGCAGAGAGCAATGCTCACGCTGTTTGCAGTGCGCATTATCTGAAGGAGCACCTGCTCCTCAGATGCTGTAAAGCTTGTAAATGAATCTATATAAACATTGGTATTTTCAAAAAAATCATGCTCTCTCAGCTTTTCGGCAAGCTTCGCTATATCATCAGAAGCATCGCCTGCACCAAAAGAAGCAAGGGCCGCTGAATATGCCGCATAGATAAGTGACATATCCTCAAGCTTTGCTTTCGTTTTGGTTTTTTCCTGTGCCTTATCTGCCGCCCGTTCAAGAGCTGTGGGAGAGATGCCGTATGCTTTGAACTCTTCAATTTGCGAAAGCATCATTGCAGAGAACTCCACATCATCGCTCTGCCCTCCATATTCTTTTAAAAGAGGGGAAAGCTGACGGAGGGTGTTCCACATTGCAAGTGCTTTTAGCGAAGCACTCACATAATTGTATGTGAGTCCCCCATATTTTCTGAAAACACTGTTAGCAAGCCTTGTGAAGTTCATAACCTCAAATGTAAGCTGAGCCGAGGGGGAGAGCTGCTCAAGCATAGCCCTCTCTCTTGCAACCGTCTCCTGTTCGGGAACCAGCAGTATGGCACGCTGACCAAGGGAAACATCCTTTTTTATCATTTCGGTTATCAGATGTGTCTTACCGCACCCTGCACCGCCAAGAATCAGATTAAGCATTCTATCCCCCCTTAATATATGCAGATCATTTCATGCGAGGCAGGCTCTATCGCAAAGCGTCTCAGCATGAAATAATAATGCTTTCTCACCATATATACGTTTTCGGCCTCTCTTCTGGCAGTAACATAAAAATTCCTGCTGAAAAGACCTTTCCTGCCAAAAGAATACGGAGAAACTATTAGGCAGAGTGCTCCGCCCCGAGAAAGTTCTTTAATATTTGCCGCAAAAAAGCCTTCTCCTGAAAGCTGCTTTTTTGAAGCAAAAAAGACATACACATTTTTATCTGCGCTAAGCTCATAAAACATCTTATTTGATCGCCTGCTTCTTATAAGAGCCACAAGGATACTGACCACAGAAAAAATCGCAACAAATGGAAGCACAACTATTGCCGCCGACAGCCAGGCAATAAAAGCAACGCTGTTTTCAGCAAAGATCACAATGCGGGTCACAATACGAAGAAGCACAGATATGAGCCTGAATTTTCTGAAATATGAAATTCCTTTTTTGCAAACTAGCCAAACCGAATTGCTCTTAAAAAGTGCCGAAATATACCCAAAATAGCTTTGGGCACTCATCATCCGCTCACGCCTGCCGATCTGCCACAAAAGCTCCTCGATCTCATCTCCTCGGCGGCGAAGGCCTCTCTCTGACCTAAGCTCTGCGTTTTCTGCCCTCAGTTTTTCAATACTTTTGCGCAGAGCAGAGTTCTCTCGCCTCAGTTCCCTGTTTTCTGCAGATCTATCCGCATCTCTAATGCTCATCTTTGCTCCCGAATATTCTTAAATTTCTGAGTATAACGTCTCTGCCTCGCCAAGAATATGCCCTTTCGGCAAAATCCTCATCACTCATATTCTCTATTGTCTCTGTTTTTAAATAATTCAAACGCTTTTGCCAAAAAAAATCTATTTGGGTGTTCTCTGCCTTCCCCGAATGTGGGCAAACACTTTGGCAAATGTCACAGCCCCACACACTGCCTGATGTGAAAAGAGCCGTTTTCTCCGCATCTGTCAGCTCACCCTTTTTCTGCGATATTGCAGAGAGGCATTTGCCTTTGTCAAGGTGCACGGGGCAGGCCGCGGCACATTTACCGCAGTTCTCACATTCCTTTATTCTGTGGGGTATCTCACCACATTTTGCCGAGCATATTATCTCACCGAGAAAAACATATGAAGAATATTTTTCTGTTATAATAAGACCGTTTTTGCCAACGACCCCAAGCCCGCCTTTGGCGGCTGCATCTATCTCGTCGATAGGAGAATGATCGGCAAAGCCCTCGAAGATATGCCCGGGAAATCTTTCTCTAAGCCTTGGCAAAATTCTTTCAAAAAGCTGTGAAAAGTATAGATGATAGTCTCTCGGCAAAGCGTAAAGAGAGAGGTTTATCTCTCCTTCATCTAAGGCATAATACGGAACGGCAAAAATAATTGCACTGCCCTCTCCGCCAATACCTGCTCTGCTCAGAAGATATGGACGCACCACTCTGCAATCCGCAAGAGACAGGGCAGAAACATATTCAATTTTCTCTGCTCTCAGCAGTTCTCTTGCAAATGACAGAATGTTCATAAGCTCCCCTTTCAGCAGCCAATCTCCTCATATATTTCCATAAGCCGCTCTTCTATCTCATTTTTCCTTGCATCAAGCTCAGCTGCTCTCATATAATCGCTTGCCGCAGAGCCATAAAGCTCTTCTTCAACCTCTTCAAGCTCACCCTCAAGCTGTTCTGCTTCTTTTTTAAGCCTTTCAAGACGCTTCAGCTCTTTTCTTGTTTCTGATGCACTCTGCTTTGCCTTCAGATATTGCTCCTTTTCTGTGCTCGGTTTTGCTATTCTCTCGGGCACAGATGAAGCCATAAGTCTTTCTTCTCTCGCCTCTCTGTAGCCGAGATATTCGTCATATCCATCGCCTACTTTCGTTATGGTGTAGTCAAGAATATCCGAACCGCCAATATCTCCAGGCTTTATTTCTATTATCCTTGTTGCAAGCTTTCCTATAAAATATCTGTCGTGTGAAACTGTTATCACCGTACCCTCATAGCTTTGCAGAGCACTTTCAAGAGCCTCTCTCGAACCGATATCAAGATGATTTGTGGGCTCGTCAAGAATAAGGAGATTCATATGCGAAAGTATAAGCTTTGCAAGGGTAAGCCTTGCCCTCTCTCCACCGCTGAGCACAGAAACCTCTTTATAAACATCCTCGCCTATAAATCTGAAAAGCGCAAGAGTATTTCTTATTTCGGTCTCCTTCATAAAAGGATAGGCGTTCCAAAGCTCGTCGATAACAGTGTTTTTCATATCAAGATTTTGATTTTCCTGGTCATAATATCCTATCTCAACATTATAACCTGTCTCAACCCTGCCGCCAACAGCCGCAAGCTTTCCAAGAAGAATTTTTATAAGTGTGGATTTGCCGCAGCCGTTTGCACCGACGATAAATACCTTTTCCTTTTTCTTTATAAGAAAAGAAATATCCTCAAACAGCTTTTTTTCGCCAAAGGACATCGAAAGATTTTTAACGCAGAGAACCTCATTTCCACTCTCACCGCCCTTTGTAAAGGTCATTCTTATTCCTTTTGGGTCATTTTGAGGCTTTTCAAGCTTCACCATTCGGTCAAGAGCCTTTTGGCGACTTTCTGCAGCAATGATGTTTCGCTCTCTGTTCCACGCTCTTTGCTGAGCGATATATGCCTCCTGTCTTGCTATCTCCTTTTGCTGATTTTTATAGTGACGCTCGGCTATCTCTCTGTCTATCCTTCTCTGCTCCATGCTGGCAGTGTAACCACCGGCATAAAGCTTTGCATGATTATGCTCAACAAGAAGTGTCTTGTTTGTTACCCGGTCAAGAAAATAGCGGTCGTGGGAGATTACAAGAACGTTTTTCTTATATGAAACAAGAAAATTTTCAAGCCAGCGCATTGTCTCCATATCAAGATGATTTGTTGGCTCGTCAAGCAAAAGCAGATCAGGCTCACGGCAAAGCTGACGTGAAAGAGCAAGTCTCGTCCTCTGCCCCCCACTTAGCTCTGAACATTTTTGATTCAGCATTTCATCATCAAAGCCCATTTTTTTAAGTATAGAAGCCGCTCTGCCTCTGAATTGCGGCCCGCCTTCACTGACAAATCGGTTGTAAAGCTCTGTATATTCAAGGGTGAGGGAACGGTAATAATCACTCTCAGATTCGCCTGCGTGCTCCCTCAGCAGAGACTCAAGCTCAGAGAGCCGCCTCTCGGCCCTTATAAACTCCGGAAAGGCGGAATACATCTGCTCCAGCACCGTATCTCCGCAAAGCTCGGAAATATCAAAAGCACCGTCCTGTGTCAGCACGCCCACATTTTTATCTTTTGATATATAAACACAGCCTTCACTCGGCTCATATTCGCCCGTTATCAGCTTAAAAAGAGTGGATTTTCCACTGCCGTTTACGCCGATTATGCCAAGCTTATCCCCTTCTTCAAGCGAAAAGGAAACATTTTGAAGAATAGTTTTCATCCCAACTGAAAAGCCAAGATTTTCAACACTTATCGCAGTCATAATCCATCCTTAAAATTTAATTTTCATTTCGATAGCAACGCCAAGTATTCGGGCACTGCCACATTCAAAGTCCTCTGAGGTCAGCTCTATAGGCTCATATTCATCGTTTTCAGGCACAAGATATATCCTTCGGTTTTCGGTGTGAAAACGCTTGACCGTGGCACACTCGTCGCCAACAAGGCAGGCAACGATGTTGCCCTCTTCGGCATATTGCTGTTTTCTGAAAAGCACAAGGGATCCGTCAACCATTCCGCAGTCCTTCATACTGTCTCCGCAAACAGTAAGATAAAAATAATCTCTCTCGTCTGCTCCGCCAATGTCGGCACTCTCATATCCAAGGAGCGTTTCATTTGTTATGATAGGATGTCCGGCTCTTATCTCGCCGATTATGGGTATCATTTTTCTTCCGCGGCTATCAGACTCTTCAAGTGCAACTTCCGAAAGCGAAAAATCTATATCGTCGCCAACCAGACGCTCTATCTCAACCCCAAAATAATCTGCTATCAGTCTCATTTTATCGGTTTTAGGTACAGATCTGCCTTTTTTCCAATCAGACAAGGTTGAATGGGCAATTCCCGTTGCCTTTGCGACCTTATAAGAGGTAGTATTTTTCATCTTCAACAGCTTTTCATAATTAGAATAACTCACTTAAACAAACCCCTTTTTCAAAAATTTTTCCAATTTAGGAAGAATTTCCGAAATAAACACTTGACAATGCTTCGGTTTTGCGTTATAATATTTCTGTAATCGGACAAATCACAAGAAAAAAACACAACGAGAATTTCTCCCCCGCAAAATAAGCGCGTCTCGGAAATATATATGGATATTATAACTCAAAGCTTTAGATTTGTCAAGAAAAATCAAGGAGGCACACTTAAATGATCTACCACGCAAGGCAAAACATTGCAGCCGTTCAAACGCAACGATTTTGCCGCATTTGCGGTGCGCACATTGGCGAATGGGAAACTGCCATGAAATTTGGAAGCAAAACTATTTGCAGCACCTGCATTTCCGAAATATCACTAAAAGAATTATTACGCATTTGCGAATTTACTTCAAAAGAAGAACTTTTATATCACATAGGTTTCACAAGAATTTAAGGAGGCACAAATGACAAAAAACAATGAAAAAAGCATAAGAGAGGTTAAAAGATTTCTTGAAAGCTACCAAATCAACAAAAGAATGCTTAAAATGATGCAATATGAAAAGCTGTTCTTTTCCGGTGAAAGCGATAATGAAAGCCTACTTCCTATCCCCGGCGGCGACGAGGTGCTGGTTAAATCAAAAATGATGGAAACACGTCGGTTTATCGCAAACTTGGAGGACGGGAACTGCAAGCTTTTGCTTTTTTATCACTACATAAAAGGCTTTTCTGTTGAAAAATGCGCCGAAATGATGAACATTGGAAGAACGAGCGGATTCAGACTGCGCCGCCGTGCTCTCTCTCTTGCGGCAGAGAAATTTTCAGAAAATAATCACAAACAATAATTTATCAAACCATGAAACAAAAAGCTCTGAGAACTCAGAGCTTTTTATTTACACCATTTTTATAGCTTTGGTGAGCAAAATCAGAGGGAGGCAACATTTATGGGTAAAAAACGGCATAAATAGCCCCAAAATATAATCCCAAAAAGCAAAGAACCCTTGAAAACACTGGATTTTTCAGCGTTTTCAGGGGTTCTCAGACTGGCGGAGAAGGAGAGATTCGAACTCTCGATACCCTTCTGGGGTATACACGATTTCCAGTCGTGCGCGCTCGACCAACTACGCGACTTCTCCATATCAATTTAACCGTCATTTTCATGACTTATAAATGATACCACAAGTTTCACCTTTTGTCAAGGGTTTTATACCAAAAAAATCAAAAAACTGCGAAAATATAAAGTCGGGAGCGTTATCGCTCCCGGTTTTATATTTTTAAATATCCGCATCCTTAACATATTCACTGCCATGAACGGCAATAAACTCTTTTCTCGCAGGAAGATCGTCTCCAAGCAATGTTTCAAATATCCTCTCTGTTGCCGCAGCATCTGCAGGGGTAACCGCAATAAGGCGTCTTGTTGCCGGATTCATGGTGGTAAGAGCCATCATATCCGCGCTGTTCTCACCAAGACCCTTTGAACGCTGGAGCTTATATTTCTGATCCCCCAGCTTACGAAGGATATCTGCCTTTTCAAATTCGTCATATGCAAAAAACGTCTCGTTTTTAGTTGTTATTTCAAAGAGAGGAGTTTCGGCAATAAACACCTTTCCCTGCTCTATAAGTGTGGGAAGCAGGCGGTAAAACATAGTCAAAAGCAAGGTTCTGATCTGGAAGCCGTCCTCGTCCGCATCGGTACATATAATTATCTTCGACCAGCGAAGCAGATTCATATCAAATCTCGGGATATTACCCTTTATTCTGCCGTCCATTTCAACGCCGCATCCGATTACTCTCAGCAGGTCCACAATAATATCGCTCTTAAAAATTCGGTCATAGCCGCATTTAAGGCAGTTCAGCGTTTTGCCTCTGACAGATATAAGTGCTTGAAATTCTGCATTACGGCTAAGTTTACAGGAACCGAGCGCCGATTTTCCCTCCACGATATAGACCTCTCTCTTTTTGGGGTCCTTTGTGCGGCAGTCAACATAGTTTTCAACCCTGTTTGAGATATCAAGCGTGCCTGTGAGCTTTTCCTTAATGTTTATTCGTGTATTCTCCGCACTTTCACGACTTCTCTTATTAACAAGAACCTGATTTGCAAAGACCTCTGCCTCGGTAGGATTTTCGATAAAGTAGATATCAAGATTTCTCTTTAAGAATTCTGTCATCGCATCAGCGATAAACTTGTTAGTTATAGATTTCTTGGTCTGGTTCTCGTAAGAGGTAACGGTTGAAAAGCTGTTTATAACGAGAACAAGACAGTCTGCAATGTCGTCAAATGTTATCTTCTTCTCATTTTTGTTATATTTGTTTGCACCCTTCAAATATTTATCAACTGCATAAGCAAAGGCGGTTTTTACAGCCTTATCGGGAGAACCTCCGTGCTCAAGATAGCTGGAGTTGTGATAATATTCAAGTCGGTTTACCGTATTGGAAACACAAAAGGAAAATTCCGCCTTAAGCTTATATTCCTCTTTGTCCTCTCTGTCCCTACCCTTAGTCTCCATTTTCCAGAGAACGGGAGCGGTCATGGTATTCTCGCCTGCCAGCTCACGGAGATAATCGGCAATACCGTTTTCATAATAATATGACTTTTCCTCAAACTTTCCGTCAGGAAGCTCATATTTGAAAACAAATTTAATACCCGAGTTTACCACAGCCTGACGGTGCATCACGTCGTCAAAAAACTCTCTGGGGATGTTTATATCGGTAAAGACCTCAAGATCGGGACGCCATTTTATAACAGTGCCGGTGCGTTTCTCTTTGCGTTCAAGCTCACGAACAGATAGCTCTGTTATCGGCTCACCTTTTTTAAAATGTATCTCGCTCACCTTTGTTCCGTCATATGAAAAAACATCCATATATTCGGAGCTGTACTGTGTTGCACATGCGCCAAGACCGTTTGTTCCAAGTGAATAGCCATATGCCGAATCCTCTGAGTTGTTATCATATTTACCGCCGGCATAAAGCTCACAGTAAACAAGCTCCCAGTTATATTTTCCTTCCCTCTCGTTATAACCGAGAGGAACTCCACGGCCAAAATCCTCAACCTTAATAGATCTATCAAGATATGCGGTGACTATTATCTCTTTTCCATATCCCTCTCTGGCCTCGTCAACCGAGTTTGAGAGTATCTCAAAAATTGAATGTTCACAGCCTTCAAGACCGTCAGAGCCAAAAATAACAGCCGGACGTTTTCTAACTCGGTCGGCTCCTTTCAGCGAAGTTATGCTTTGATCGTTATATTGTTTTGCGGTATCTTTGCTTTTTGCCATTTCGGTACCTCTTTACAATTATTCTCTTTATAGTATAACACAAAAATTCAATTTTGAAAAGGGGTATCTTGTGTTTTTTTACTATATATGCCGATCTCATCCAAAAACGGCAGTCAGGCAGTTTGCAACTCTTTTTATGCCGATAGTATATAGCCAACAAGATAGCTACAGTTCAGCTTATCTATAACCAACGTGCTTATCAATGGGCTGAAACTCTCGGCTGTATAATTATTTATCATCACAGATAAATCAAAGTTAAATGAGATTTTTTTTAAAAACTCTTGCAATAATGCTGTAAATCTGTTATAATATATAAAGTGAGCGTCAAAAGACGTTTCCGCAGCCACAAGCTGTGAAATAAGGCCATACTAGCCGGGGACATAGCGGAGCCCTGAACCTGAAATCCGCTACAGCAGGGGTGAATCCCTTTTTTGAGGGTCAAGGAGGTGCGATTGCACCGTTTGCTTCTGTGCTGAGAAGTGGGTCTTGCGCGATCGGGAGCTGTGAACCATGTCAGGTGGGGAACCAAGCAGCATTAAGCAGTGTACCCGATGTGCCGCAAGGCAGCCTGCTTTGAGCAGAGGCATCGGAATGCGCGTATTTCCGAGATTCGATCTTAAGGTGTATGGTCTTATTTTGCAGCTTGATTTTTGTAAGTGAGGTGATTTTTTTGCATCAGGCTTTATACAGAAAATGGCGTCCCACCACATTTGACGATGTTTGCGGTCAGGATCACATCACCTCGGTTCTTAAATATGAATGTGAAAACAGCAAGTTTTCCCATGCCTACCTGTTTTGCGGTTCAAGAGGCACCGGCAAAACCACATGTGCAAAGATACTCGCAAAAGCTGTGAACTGCACCTCTCCGTTAAACGGCAACCCATGCGGAGTATGTGATTCTTGCCGTGCTATAGATTCGGGCAGCGCGACCGATGTTCTCGAAATGGATGCCGCATCAAACAACGGCGTTGACAACATCAGAGACATCCGCGATGAGGTCGTATATTCTCCCTCTATGCTCAAATACCGTGTTTATATCGTAGACGAGGTTCATATGCTTTCAAGCAGTGCTTTTAATGCTCTTCTGAAAACTCTTGAAGAGCCACCTGCACACGTTATCTTTATCCTTGCTACAACAGAGCTTCATAAGCTCCCCTCAACAATAATTTCACGCTGTCAGCGCTTTGATTTCAGACGAATATCCGTTTCTGTTATCACAGATAGACTAATGAAGATAGCCGAGGCCGAGGGCATTGCCATTCAGAAAAGTGCCGCCCAGCTTCTTTCAAAGCTGGCAATGGGTGGAATGAGAGATGCCGTTAGCCTGCTGGAACTTTGCGCAGGCAATCGCAGGGAGATCGACGAGGCTCTCGTTGCAGATGTGGTTGGCATCAGCAGCAGAGAAAGCACAGCAAAAACCGTTAAGGCGGTTGCTGAAAAAGACTATGAGGCGATTTTTGCTCAAATTGCCGAGGTAACAGCCTCATCAAAGGACATTTCTGTTTTCTGGCAGGATCTGCTTTCATTTTACCGTGATATGCTGGTTATGAAAACAACAAAGGATGCTAAAAAATATCTTGATCTAACGGAAAATGAGGTTGAACAAACAGAAAATGCTTCAAAGCTTTTTTCAAAAGAGGCTTTGGTATATCACTGCCGAATTCTTGAGCAGGCTATGATCACTATGCCAAAAGCCGGTGCATCAGCTCGGCTTTGTGCAGAAATGGCTCTGATAAAAATGTGCGATGAAACACTGGACTCTACAAACGAAGCACTGCTGGCACGAATATCTGCTATTGAAGATCGTCTGGACAGAGGCCAGTACGCCCCCCCTGCAATCACGGAAGACACGCCCACGCCTGCTAAAACAGAAACAGATAAGGAAGAAAAAGCTCCGGCGGGTCCGCCTGTCGGCGTAGAGACTCCCGAAGCTCCGGTCAAGAAAAAGGCACTTCCCTATTGGTTTGAAGCTGTTGACAGAATATGCAAAGGCGACCCGAGCCTTTCAGGATTTATGAAAAGCTCAAAAACATATAAGGATGCAAACGGAAACATCGTCATCCGTCTCGACAGCAACTTTGCCGCAAGCATGATAAAGGCAAGAAAAACAACCCTTGATACACTCTCTGCAATTCTTTCATCCTATGAAAAGCGCCCAATATCACACTCAAATATCATTTTTGAGGTTTCAAAGGAAAACGATATTGTTGATGAAGGAAGAGAAAGCATTGAAGAGATCATTAAAGAAAACAACCTTTAAGATAAACGGAGGAATAAAAAATGAAAGCTAATTTACCAAAAGGAATGGGCGGAGGTCCCCAGAATATGCAGGCTATGCTGAAGCAGGCACAGAAAATGCAGGAGGATATGGAGGCACTTCAGGCAGACCTTGACGAAAGAGAATATGATATCAGCGCAGGAGGCGGTGTTGTTGGCGTTAAGATCAACGGCAAAAAGGAGATACTTGCCATAAACATAGAGCCCGAGATCGTTGACCCGGACGATGTTGAAACGCTTTCTGATATTCTTGTTGCCGCAATCAATGAAGCTATAAAGAGAGTTGAAGAAACAAACAGTGCCGAGATGCAAAAGATAACAGGCAGTCTCGGTATGCCGGGGCTGTTCTGATGGCTGACCATATAGAACCGCTTAGCAAGCTGGCAGAGCAATTTGGCAGACTTGCAGGCATTGGCAGAAAAACCGCTTTGCGTCTTGCTTTTTCGGTGCTGGATATGACAAATGAGGAGGCGGAAGAATTTGCCGGAGCTATAATTGATGCCAAATCCAAAATTCATCTCTGCCCAATATGCCAAAATCTCACTGATAAGGATATATGCAATATTTGTGCCGACACTAACCGTGACCGCTCGGTCATCTGCGTTGTTGAGGATGCAAAGGCCGTGCTCTCTCTTGAAAAGGTAAGAGAATTTAATGGACTTTATCATGTGCTGCATGGCGTTATCTCTCCTATGAACGGAATTACGCCCGAAAAGCTGAAGATTGCGGAGCTGCTTTCACGCTGCAGCGACACTGAAATAAAAGAGATCATAATTGCCACAAATCCAACTGTTGAGGGTGAAGCTACGGCAATGTATCTTTCAAGACTCTTGAAGCCGCTGGGGCTTGCAGTTACACGACTTGCATACGGCGTTCCTGTTGGCGGAGATCTTGAATATGCCGACGAGGTAACGTTATACCGAGCACTTGAAGGCAGGCGAGACGTTTAAAGGCGTTTTGCATTCTTGTATAGTTAAAAATGCACCATCATCGAGGTATAATATGAACATTGTCCTTATAGGTATGCCGGGCTGCGGAAAAAGCACAGTAGGAGTTCTGCTTGCAAAAGCACTGCTTTTTGATTTTATTGATACCGACCTCATTTTGCAAAGCAAGTGCGGTGATTCACTTTGCAACATTATAGAGAAAAGAGGACTTGATTTTTTCAAAGAAGCCGAAAATAAAATTCTCTCAGATCTTAAAGCCGAAAACTCTGTTATTGCAACCGGAGGAAGTGCTGTTTATTGCAAAGAGGGCATGGAAAACCTTCGTTTGAGTGGAAAAATCTTCTATTTAAAGCTTTCACCCGATAAAATCTCAAAACGAATAAACAATATTAAAACACGCGGAATTGCTATGGAAACCGGTTATACAATAAATGATCTATATACAGAACGCGCCCCCTTATATGAGCATTATTCTGATATAACGGTCGACTGTGCCGAGCTTGGCATTGAAGATTGTGTACTGAAGATCAAAGAAAAACTTGGTCTTTGTTGATCAGTGCACGTTACCGAATTTTAATCCTTAATATTAAAGCTGACTGTCAAAAAGCAGTTAGCTTTTTTGTTTTTAAAAAAAAGGGCTGAGTTGATCTCAGCCCTTTGGAAATTGTTATTTAAACATTAGCCTACGATACCCGAACGCTCAATACCCTGAACAAGGAACTTCTGGCAGAACAGATAGAGGATTATCAGCGGTGCGATAGCCATCATACCTGCAGTATTGTGAATAGCCTGATTGAAGAGATTTGCTCCTGCGTATGTTGTCTTTAGCGAAACAGGAATTTCTTTAACAACATTAGACCAGTTCCACATTCTGCCTGCCGGGAAGAACAGATCTATATAATAGTTGTCTGTCCACTGCCATGAGAATGAGAAGAGGAATACTGTGATAAGCATAGGTACAGAAAGCGGTATAATGATGGTAAAGAAGGTGCGGAAAACACCTGAACCGTCAATATATGCCGATTCTTCAAGCTCATCCGGAACTCCGCGGAAGAACTGTCTTAGCATAAAGATATAAAGACCGTTCTTAAACGCAAGGCCGCAAGCTGAAAGAATTACGAGAGGCCAATATGTATTGGTGAGTCTCAGACCGTATGCCATACTATCGGGAACAATACCGATCTTTGCGAGAAGCCCAAAGATTCCCAGCACATCAAAGTCCTTGAAATTTTGAAGCATTGAAAGCTTGAGTGTTGGATGAGGAATGATCATTGTGAGCATTACCAGCATAAACAGAAGCTTGTTGCCCTTAAACTTAAACTTTGCAAATCCATATGCAATAACACAGCACGAGAATGTCTGAAGTATTGCAGAAAGAATAGAAAGCGTAAAGGTATTGAAAAATGCTTCAAAATATCTAAGCTCTACAAATACCGCCTTGTAGGTATTTAAGGTGAATGCTTTAGGGATAAGACGAACCGTTGCATCAACGAAATCCGACATGCCCATAAATGAAGATGCGATTTTTGATATGAAGGGGAACAATACTATATATGAGATACCGATAAGGAGAACAAAGCGGAATATCGCAAGGAAAACCTTTTGGTAAATATAAGATGTTCCAAATTTAGCCTTCAGTCTTTCTTTTAAAGGAGTTCTTTCAAAATCAACGCGAATTTTGTTCTTGGTTTCTTTTGTAACTCTTGGTTTTTTAACTGTGTTTTGTGCGTCCATTTATCATACCTCCTTAATCACGTCTTTGATAGAATACGTATGCAGAGAATATACCCGCAACAGCTGCAACGATAAGGATTACTACTATAAAGTACATCCATGACATTGCAGAGCTGATAACGCCGCCGTGAGGGGTAGGACCGCTGTCCACGCTTTCAATAAATCTCATGACAAGATTTGATTCGGCAGTGAACGAGTCGATGATAGTATAAACTGCATTAACAAGGATCATAGGGCTGATCATGGGGAAGGTGATCTTCCAGAAAGTCTCCCAACCGGAAGCACCGTCGATCTGGCAGGACTCATATATTGCAGGTGAAATAGACTGCAAGCCTGCAAGGAAGATAAGCATCTGAACACCGCTGCGGTTTACGATATCATAAATATTATTTATAATACCGACAACAACATAAACGATCTCTACGCCGACCTTCATCTGGTCAAACATGTTTTCAAAATCGAGAATCGAAATAATATCCTGCGAGGCACTATGACCTGAACCGTCTGCAATACCCGATGTGCTATCCATATAGCCGGAAAGAATGTTGCCCGACTCAAGGGAAGCCATAAAGCCTGTTGAAAGGATAACGGGAATAAAGAATATTGCACGGAATGCGGCACGTCCAACCATCTTTGTGTTAAGAAGAACCGCCATAAAGAGTGAAAAGATTACGATAGCAGGAATATCAAATGCCATCTGACCAAGACCGGAAACAAGGGTCTGGATGTAATTAGGGTTTACGAACAGCGCCTGATTAAAGTTATCAAGACCAACCCACTCAAGTATCATACCGCCGCCGGATCTAGCACTTACGTGGTGGAAGCTGAATATGACCGAATCAAACAAAATCGGAAGATATACAAGCAAAAAGCCTATTGCAAAGGGCAGAACAAAAATCCAACCGGCACGTGCCTTACGCTTGTCAAGAGAAGCGGCGCGTCTTCTTTTCTTTGGCGCCTGAACTGCATTATTTGTCATAGTTTTTTCTCCTCTCTTTAATTAAGCTTCACGTAGCCGTAGGCATCAATTTCCTGACCCTCGACAGTGACACCAAAATAGTTGTAGTTAAGAATGAATGTTGTGCCGTTTTCATATGTTACCTTAACTATGCGGCCATCATCCATAGTTGTGTACTTATCCATATTATCCTCATCAAGCTCCTCGCCCTCTGCAAGAATTCGCTGACCGATAAGGAATTCATGATCTACGATAGACTGTGTCTGAAGAGGCTCAAGAACTTCGTTAAGCTCTTTATAAAGCTCTATAACATCCTCCTGCCAGATATCATATCTGATAGAATAATATTTACTGAGAAGCTCATCGTCCTTCAGAAGCTCGGTGTTATCATAGGACATAATAAAGTACATATATGCACCGTTTTCAATACACTTCAGAACCTCATATCGGATATCACCTGCCATATTGATAGCAGATCCGGTAAAGTTCTTGTAGCCGTGAAGCACATATCCGATAAACGGAACTGTGTATGTTGCAATATTGTATCGGCTGGAATCAAGCGGTATTTCAAGAATATGATCTGCTTCCTTCCATGTGTAGGCATTGCCTCCGCTTGTCATAACACTGTTATAGGAAGCTCCAAGGCTTTCAAATGCGTCTATAGTATAATTCTTGCTGTCCTCGCGGTTATATGGCTCCTTCTGATCAAAGTCGGAGTTAAGAGTGTTTCCGAGAGTTGAAACCGAAATTCCTATAGGATCATACTGGGTATAACTTTCTGCCAGCTTATCAATAAAGCGATAATAATATGCAGGAGAAAGTGCAAGCTGGAAATATGAAGCATAATTCTGTCTTGCCGCACTGTAGATACGCTTACTTGTGTAGCGGTTATCTATGGACTTAACTGCGTGCTTTTTAAGGCTGACTCCGTCAAACATTGAGGTTTTGTTGATATATGCAAAATCAAAATCAGGATAAATTCCGTAGTCCTTTTCCTTTGCATCAGCCAAAAGCGCTTCAAATCCGTCCTTACCGCCAACCGACTTTTCCCATTTCAGCTTATAGGGCACGGTTGAGGTCATACCACCGTTCGCATAGCCTGTAAGCTTGAAGTTGATGTTCTTGATTCCTTCCGAAGAAAGATCATTATACATAGTTTGAACATTTTCAAAGGAAGTCATAGCCGTCATAACGGTTACAGGAATAGAAAGTATCTTTTCAATGCTTTCCATTGAGCCGAAAGTTTCAATGTAAAGCGGTATTCCGTCGCCAAGATCAGCATCGGTAAGCTTTGTTATAATTCCCTTGTCGATAAGATAATCTCTGTAAGCCTCTGCCATACCCTTCCAGGATGTTTCATATGTATCTGTGAGGTCGTTCTCAGCAGCAACAGTGTCATCTGTAAGCATGACATATCTTACCTTATAGTTACCTGTGTAACGTCTTTCGGAAACAACAGTCCATATGTCATTTGAACCTACGGAAATTGCCGTTGAAAGATTATAAGAATCTTTTGGTCTTGGGGTAACCGAAAGCTTAATTGTATTATACTCGTGCATTGCACCGCCGTGGTAGGTGGTAAGCTTGCTCATTGCTTCGCCTTCTTCGATAATGGCAACAAAGCCTCTATCCTGATTGCGAACAAATTCTTTTTCATAAACAGTTTCTGTTTTAGGCTCATCTGACTCAGCGTTTTCAGCCACATCTGCCGCATCATCATCGGTTGTCAGATCTGAAGGGATATCCTTTTCGATAGCAACAGTCCTGTAAACATCCTCGTTTTCAACAAGTCCGTAAACAGGGATTCTGCCGGGCTGCTGATATGTTCCTGTTATAGTCTGGTAAGCATAGTCAACGCCGTAAAGGTCTGTAAAGATAGTTGTTGTTGTGTCAACCAGCTCTTCAAACTTGAATATTGCACCCGAGCCATCGGGAAGGAATGTATAACCTGAATTGGGATTAGTACCTGCACCCATATAAGGAAGAATTGTTATATTTTCAAGTGTATACTCTTCTTCGTTATAAAGAATACCGTTTGCAGGAAGGGTAACCACAAGCTGACCGTTGTCTATTACATATTCAAGAGCCATTCTGAAGTTTACGGGCTCTCTGTCTATGCCTTCAAACTTAGTGAGGGAGTGGTCATAGTCAAGATCTTCAAAGGTATATGCAGGGCAATACTGCTTGATGATCGCTTCGATGTCTTTCTGGTCGTTTGCGGTAACAGCACCGTTTCCGTCAGTAGGAAGAACGTATATAGGCATTTCCTCTGTGATCGGCCATCTCTTGTAGATAGCCTCTCTGATCTTCTCCTTTTCCATTGCAGGATCCTTCAGTGAATAGAACGCGAGAAGCTGACTCTTTGCAGCTGCATCCGTTACATTTGCAAGTATCTCTGTCTGGAATCTTTCTTTGTTTATTAGCTTTGGAACAAGAAGACGGCTCTGCTCGCTACCAAGCGAGTATTCAACTCGAAGTCCATTTTTAATTCTCTCAACATTGATCTGTCTGCTATAGGTTATCTGATCCATTGCATCCTTGAAAGAATTAAGGAATTTAGACTGACCGTTGTCACTGTATTCAACTATGATCTGTGAAAGCAACTCAGTCTTCTGGTCCTGTGAGGCCTTGGATGATCCAACACTGTAGGGGTTTGTCAAAAGCACTTGACCTGAAGCTATCTCCTTGACAGCAACCTCACCTGAGAAAGAATCGCAATATATCTCCATACCGTCAACAACAGCATAGAGTTCCATTGCCGCAATTCTGTCCTCGGCGGAATTATATTCTGCCGTAAAATAGGATTGGTATTTTGCCTTTGCATCCTTGTTGATATCAGCCGCAAAAACGCCTATGGCTGTAAAATTGATACTACCGAGCACCAACAGTACAGTTAAGAGCAGCGAAGTTATTCTTTTCATTTTCATTTTTATCTCTCCTATCTGTAATCGTTATAGTCGGTAACTTATCTCATCAATAATGTTAGTAAAGAAGCTTACAACCTTACCAAGAAGCGTTGTAAACAGTATCGCAAGGAACATAATAAACGCCATAGCGATTATAGTACCAACAGAAGTAAGAACGTTTTTGGAAAGCGAATAATCATGTGTAACCATCATTCCAAAGAATATAAGCAGACCAAGCCAAATGTAACCAACAGTTACGAGAAGGCTGATGATCGCTGTTTCGGAAGAGGTAACAACATTTGAGAAAATTGTTGAAGGAACAACCATTATCGGCACAGGTGCAAGGGAGTATGCACAAGCAATGAAGATATCTCTGAAGCTACCCTCACCCTCAAAGAGAGTTGTGAGGCACCAGTTACCAACAACCCAAAGGAAGAATGGTGCAAGCACCGATGCAAACTGTACAAAGATAGATGAATATACACCCTCGGGATTCATAATATATCCCTGACCGATAGACTGATAATAGAAAGCAAGTATCGTTACTGCTATTATAGTTATACCTGCACGAACAGATCCGCGCTTTTCGTGCTTCAGATCCCAGAAGCCGTCAAATGGATGGAATATCAAGTGGAAAACATACAGAAGCTCCTGCTTATATGTACGTTTGCCAACCGAGATACTGGTTTTGTAGTTAACCTTTTTAGCATATTTGAGGAACTTGGATATAAGGATCAAAACTACAACGATAACAGCCAGAAGAACAAAGAGATATTTTGAGATCCACTCTTTGCGGAGCTCCTTATAAGCATCCGAATAGTTGGCCGTATCATAAGCAGACTGATAATATTCTATTGCCTCAGCATACTCACCCTGGCGGAAGAGTGACTGACCGATACCGATATAAGCAGTATCAAAGTTACTGTTTCTCTTGAGGATCTCTATCCATGATTCGATAGCCTGGTCATATTTACGGTCATTCTGATAAGCAAGTGCCTGTATCAGTGCATCACCGTATTCTGTTCTCTTAAATATTGTGATAGTATTGTTCTTATCGTTACCGGTATCGAGCATCATAAGAATGTCGCCCTGATATGTGATAGAAGCTATATAAGCGATGTTACCAAGCATAGTTCCTTCATTACCAAAGGCAAAAAGCAGATTGCCGTCGAAATCATAGGTAAACACTTTAGAACGCTTTTGGTCAACTATAGACCAAGTCTTTTCAGGGCCCACAGCAACATCGGTTATTCTTGAAGGACCAATTATCTTATCTGTTGAAAGATTGGAAACGTCAACCTCACCGGAGGGAGGATAGAAGCCGTTTCTTCTCATGATCTCAACACCGGAAGCATTGAGAAGCTTAACAGGAGCATAGTCACCGGATTTATCCTGACCTGTAATTGCGCCCTGCTGCTTACCCTCATCAAGAGACTGTGTTGTAACATAGATAAAGCCGTCATCTGTTATGCTGATATTATTGAACTCTGTTGAAATGAAAGACTGAGAAAGAGCTCTCTGCTCATCGGTCTGGAATGTTCTCCATATCAGCTGCCAAAGGCTTGCAACAACCTTCTGCGCACCGACAAACTGAGTAAACTGACCCTCGTCTGTCATAACTATAACACCCTGATAGGTTGTTGAAGAAACAACATACAAACGGTCATATTGGTCAACAGCAAGTGCTATCGGGCTGTAGGTTGAACCCTCTGTAAAGAGGTTTGATTCGGGCTGAGGAATAATAGCAAGAAAGTTACCTTCAAGGTCAAATGTTACGATACGGCTTGCGTCTGTATCGCAAACAAAGATCCTGTCTTTTGTAACAAACACGCCACGGGGACTTGTAAATTCATCCGGAACGCCCTGGTCATTTACAAAGTTCTTAACAGTAAACTTCTTTTTGTAATATGAGTCAAGAACTATAAGCTCATTATTAACAGATGAAACAAGATATACATTTCCGTTCTCATCCGTAACCATATCGCTAATACCCTCAAGGGGTGCGTCAAGACCCATATAATCAGAGTCAACCCTCATTATCGGAACATAAGCATCCGGAGAATAAAGAGCAAATCCGTTGATCGAATATGTATAAGTCTGATAAGGAGCAGCGGCACTGACAACTGTCGTCATCAGCATAACCAAAGCAAATATCAAACAAAGTGTATTTAAAAACCTTTTCATTTGCTTTCCTCCTTAATCCTTCATACCACTGGAACCCATGGTTTCGATAATGTTAGACTGTGTAATAACGAATACGAGAATAGGAACAAGCATCATAATAACCGTTGATGCGGCAGAAGCACCCGAACGGCGGATACCGCCGGCAACTATCTGGTTAATAGCATAGTTGAAGGATTTGAGCTGCTCGCTGTGGATATAGATAGATGCTCCTGCGTTCCAAAGTCCCTGGAACGAATAAATGATAAGTGTAAGCCAAGCAGGCTTAACCATTGGCATTGCAATTACCCAGAAGGTCTTGATCTCACTTGCACCGTCAAGACGTGCGCTCTCAAGAACCGCATCTGAAACGTTAGTTTCCATAAACTGCTTCATAAGGTAAAGACCAAGTGAAGTACAGAATGCGGGGATGATGATTGCCCAATATGTATCGACCCACTTAAGGGATGCCATGATGATAAAGCTGGTGATACCTGTAACCGTTGAATGGAACATAAGAGAAGTTCTGACTGTTGAGAACATCAGCTTTGCTCCGGGAAACTTGATCTTCGCAAGTGCATATGCAGCAAGTGAAGAGAAGAAAAGGTTACCGGTTGTACCTGCCACCGAAGTGAATACCGTATTGAATATGTACCTTGAGAAAGGAACCATTGAGGTATTCATGAGAGTGAAGAGGTCCTTAAAGTTCTGGAATGTAGGATTCATAACGTAAAATCTCGGCGGGAACATGAAAAGCTCGTCAAGTGGTTTAAGTGACTGCATTACAACATAAACCATTGGGAGGAACATGAATGCTCCGAGAATTGTCAGCATAAATGTAATGCCGGCGTCGCCTCCCGCACTGCGGTTAAGGACAACTTTATGTTTTCTGGTTCTGAGTTTTGTCGCCATATTATTGTCCCACCTTTGAAATCAAATTTTTAACGAATACGTTTGCACCTATCATAACTGCAAACAGTATAACCGCAATAGCAGAAGAATAGCCTGTTTCAAATCGCTGTCCACCGTAGTCTTCAAGGTGGTGCATGATAGTATGCGCCGCATAGTCAACCGAGGGGAAGCCGCAAAGTGATGTAACGATACCGCCAAAGCCGAAGGATGATGTGATAGACATGATAGCACCGAACATCAGCTGAGGCTTCATCGTAGGCAGGGTCACATACCATAGCTCCTGCCAACGGTTTTTGATGCCGTCCACCGCCGCTGCCTCGTAAAGAGAACGGTCGATACCTTGGAGACCTGCGATAAATGAAAGGAATGAGGTACCAAGTGAGGTCCAGAGCGAAACCACGATACACAGAGGCATAACGTAGCTTGCATTTTGGAAGAACTGGATCGGCTCGGTTATGATACCAAGGTTAAGAAGCGCACCGTTTACCCATCCGTATGAGTCTCCGGAGAAGAGAGTACCCCAAATGAGGTAAACCTGACCGGAAATAGAAGGTGCATAGAAGATAAGAGTTACGATAGCTCTGATCCTGGGGCTCAGCTCGTTAATGAACCAAGCAACCAGCAGAGACATCAGATATGATGAGGGACCTACGATAACGGCAAACACAAAGGTGTTCTGAGCCGCCTGCAGGAAGATATCATCATCAAAGAACAGTGTAATATAGTTCTGCATGAAAACGAAATTTGGCATTTCAAGCAGGTTGAAGTCGGTAAAGCTGATAACGATTGACAAAAGAACGGGAAGCACCGTAAAAACAGTGAAGAGGATCATGAAGGGCGCTACCATTGCATAAGCAACCCAGTTCTTCTTCATTTCCTTCCATGTCCACTGAGCTTTTGTCATATCCTTGCGCGAAACCGCTTTTTTCTGAGCCGTTTTCTGTGACATATGCTCTCTCCTTAATATTTTAGTCTAAATTGTGTTGTTTATAATATTTAATAGGTAGACAATGCTGCGGAAGCCTCGCGGAGATATCCGATCACTGTCTCAAAGAGCGTCGCATCAGCGGCTTCAAGAGCGTCAGCTGCGGCACTGATTGCCTGTATATCCGTCTCGCTTGCAATCGCTGCCTTTGCTGCCTCGATCTGAGCGGAGTAGGATGCGTTGTTTATTTCCTCAAGTGCTTCAAGAGCCTGACCCAAGCGCTTTTCTGCAAGTGTTTGACCAACCTCAAGGGTCTCAAGGCCAAACTCGCCACGCTTACGAGTTATCTCTTTGTTGATAGTATTTATGTAACTGAGAAGCTCTGTTACAGGATTTGCCTTATCGTTATAAGCAGAAAGGAAAGCAAAGCCTGTATAACGGTCGATAAAATAATATCCGGGATAGTTAGGAATAGATGCCAGGTTGTTGAACTGAAGTTCAAGGTTGTTCAGCTCATCTGTTGTCCAAGGCAAGCTGGAGAGCGCATTTATGTTTGCAGTTGGGTGCTTAGCAGAGTCACCGAGAATAGCAACCATTTCGTTTGAATACTGTATCTGGCAGCTTTCTCCGCAATACCACTGCATAAACTTCCAAGCATCTTCGGGATTGTCACAGCCATCTATCATAACAGTTGCCGTTATAGTTGAAATCGAAACATTGTTTATATTGCCCTCTTCATCCATTATGCCGGGCAGAGGAGCAAATTCCCAAAGTCCGTCGATCTCGGTTGCAAATACTATAAGGTTGTTATAAGTATCGCTGTATGTTGCAATTCCTATAGGCATCTCACCTGTTCTGAAACGGTTTGTGAAGTTATAGTTATATGGGAAGGAATACATTGTAAACATATTACACATCATCTCAAAGGATTCAAGTGCAATATTAGCATCAAGATTTATTCTCATTCCGTTATCAGCAAAGAGCTCTCCACCCTTCTGATAGAGGAACATCTTATATTCGGTTGTAAGACCGATCTCCATGTTGTTTGCCTGGAGAACAGGAACTGCCGCAAGAATATCGTCCCATGTCTTAGGAATATCAATTCCAAGGTCAGCAAGAACGTCCTTGCGATAGAACATCATCGGGAATCGCTGAGTTTCGGGCAGACCATAGCAGTGATAAACGCCCTCAGCATCCTCAATTCCAAGCGGGATCATAGCCGCATCGTTAAAGGAGCCGATAACCTCATCATAGTTTTCCATTTGTTCGATAGGCATAACTGCGCTTCGGATAGCATAGTTGATAACCTCCGACTGTCCAAGACCGATATAAACATCGGGGCCCATGCCTGCAAGAATAGAAGGAAGAAGTGTACCTCCCGCAACAAGCTTCAAATTAACGGAAACGCCGGACTGCGGAGTGAACTCGTTGTTTACAAGAGTTCTGATAACCTGCGACTGGTCACGACCGTATGCAAGCCAAACCTCAACAACATCGTCATCATCTTTAAGCTCTTCCTGAGAACCTACACGGTCATAGTTACGAACAAAGCTCATAAAGAACTTTTGAATTTCAAACATGAAAGCCTTAAAGAAGCCTTCTGTTGCCTCGGGAAGCTCTGCATCTGTAGACTGAACAACGATATAGTCAAGCTGAAGAGGCTGAGTCTTAGCTGTTGTTATCCATGTACCAAGGTTACCGATGTAAGCCTTAAGCTCGCTGAGGTTCTTGGCGATAACATCCTCATCAGAGCCCATCTTTTCAAGAAGCCATGAAACTCTGTCAAGTGTTGCAACCTGAGAACCCTTAACACGGGCAACATTAGCGAGATATTCAGAAACATCGTTTATTTCACGAGACATAAGAATAAACTCATTAAGCACCTCAGGCATTACACGTGAAAAGCCGTAGTCACGGTAGCTGTCAGGGCTGGAGCCTGTCAGCTTTATAATATTAAGGTAGGCATTGTTGATTCTGGTAAGAGCGCTTTCAACGCGGCGAACCACATCGCCCATAGAGCCAAGAGAAACCTCAAGCTCAATGGTATATTCTGTACCTGCCTCAAAATAGAAAGCAAATTCGGTATTGCCATCGCCAAGCTTTGCAACCTGCCATTCGGAAGAGTATCCAAAACGAAGCTGAGTTGCCTCGGAGAAAGGAACTCCGTTATACTGGCCGCCATAGATATAGAGAGTACGGGAACTGTAAAGACCATCGTTTATACTCTGCTTATATCTTGTAACAATATTATAAAGACCGCTCTTTTCGGGAGTGAACTTATAGCGTGCCCACTGACCCGGTGTCTGCCACTTCTCACCGCCAATAGTGTTGAGAATGATTCTTGTTGAATCGCTGGGAGAAGTTATTGCCGAAGAAACATCTTCAACAGGGTATACTGTCTGCGAAGAAGTTGCTACCGGTTCTTCTGCCTCAAAATGAACATAAGCATCCTTGCCTGCGGGAGCATACCCCTTTGAAGCATAGTCTGCAGAAATGCTTTCATAGCTGGGAAGATCGGTGTGAGGAACAAGAGTAATGCTCTTAAGAGCCATTGGCTCACTCACAGATTCGAGAGATATCTCATTGTAGCCTGCCTCAAAAACAAACTCAAAGCTCTCAGAATAGAAGCCATCGCCGTCGCGAAGCTCATAAACTCTCCATTCAGGGGTCTGAGCCATCATAGGACGAAGCTCATTTCTATCAATATCCAGTTTAAATTTGCGTCCTGTCTCGGCATCAAGCTCTTCATATGTATTTGACCAGACCTTTGACATCGTTATGTAACGAGCCTCGGCAAACGGGATCTTACTGTTTACTCTGAAGATCCTTTGAACCGGAACCGATTTGGCCTCAATAGGATAATATTCAAGCTGAATACTGTATTTAGCAGTTGCCGGAATCTCAACGCCCCAAACAACAGTACCGTCGCCGGGAACGAAAAGAGACTCAAGTTCACTGCCATCCTCAGCGGGATATTCTTTCGTGGCAGAAACCTTGGCATCTGTCTTGTCAGCCAGATAGTCGAGTGCGCTTATATGCAAGCTCTGCTCTGCTCTGGCAACGTTAGCAAATTTTTCCGAATACTCTTCATATGAAATAGCATTCAAAATTTCTCTGACATCCTCAATGGTGGTATCAGAGACCGAAGAACCGCCCACGCCGTCACCCTCAGCCGGTGTGACCTCAATGGGGGCAGAGACAAGCACATCAGCAGTCTCTTCTGTATCGGTAGCGAAGACGGCAAACTGACCGCAACCGATAGCCATGATCAAAGCAAGCGCAAACGCCGTTGATCTTTTAAGTAGTGTTTTCATCATCTGCAAATTCCTCCTGCAAAATTGTGACACATCCGTGTCGGGGTTAGAATGTCGCGCGGCATCATGCGATCTTTCCGCCCGTCTGTTTCCGATCTGCCGTGGCCAAAAAAAGAAAAGCAAAATCAAACGATCGCAAATCTGCCGACAGACAAAGCAAGCGGAATCCCGAATGACAAGAGAAACCGCACATCGCCACCACCAAAACGGCAGAAACAGCGAACTCATCGGCAGCATATCGCTATGCGCAGAAACACAAAGGTCAAGCACGTCCCCAAATGAGCTTTTTCAAGAGCAGAAAAGCACTATTTATTTGCTCAGGGGCATAATTTGGCCCTATTTTCATGCAATAATAATAACATACAATACCCAAAAATGTCAAGCGTTGTATTTAATATAAGAAAGGCTCAAAACCGTTTTAAAAAGTTCAAAATGCTTCAATTTGCGATCTTTTTTTCATCACAAAATCGGTATCATTTGTTATAAATTTGTTCAAAAAACTCAATGGTAAATTTATTTTACCAACATTTTCAACAATCCGTCGCATCATATAGCTTTTTTGTGCATATTTTCACAGATACATCCGATATCAATAGACGTTCCAGCATCTGCGTAAGCAAAATTTACCCAATCGCCTATGCGTCAAATCTCCACCATTCCTATTGAAGCCCAAAATTCTTTGTGAATTTTCAACAAAAACAAGGTCAAATTTTCTACACATATACAAAATGCACAAAAACATTATTTTTTCCGTTTTTGGCATAATTGAGCGCACATTTTTCGAGTGTTTTTACATTTTTTTACAATTATTCATTTTTATAACAATCGGCTTTTTATGATAAATTCAGTGCTTTTCTTCGGGTGAAAAAGGTTGTGTGTTTTTTCTTTAATATTTATACAGAATCAGGTTGACTTTATTGCAAATAACAGTTATAATATCTATATGCAGTGCCAAGGTGTATTTTTTCTAACTCTTGGCAAAATCAAAGCATGAGAGGTATCTAAAATGTATCGTATTGGTATAGACCTTGGCGGCACAAATATCGCCGCAGGTATTGTTAACTCGGAATTTAAGATCATCGCAAAGTCCAGCGTACCCACAGTAGTAACCGAAGGTGCCGACAAGGTTGCACAGGATATAGCAAACCTTTGCAAAAAGATCACAGCCGATAACGGAATTGACATGAACGAAATCGAGTCTATCGGCATCGCATCTCCCGGCATTGCCAACAGCGCAGACGGCATTGTTGAATATGCAAACAATCTTCCCTTCAGAAAATTCCCTATATGCTCGCTTATCTCTTCCCTTACAGGCGTAGGAAGCGTTCACGTTGAAAACGATGCCAATGCCGCTGCCTGGGGAGAAGCTATCGCCGGCGCCGCAAAGGGCACATCCAATTCTATAATGATAACTCTCGGAACAGGCGTTGGCGGCGGAATAATCATAGATAATAAGGTTTATTCCGGCTTCAATTTTGCCGGTGCTGAACTTGGGCACATCGTTATTGAACACGGCGGCAAGCCCTGCTCTTGCGGACGCAAGGGCTGCTGGGAAGCTTACAGCTCTGCTACAGGTCTTATAAACATGACAAGAGAAAAGATCGAGGAATGTAAGCAATCAGGTATTCACACTCTCATGAGCGACATTGCCGCTGAACATGGCAGGGTTAGCGGAAGAACAGCATTTATGGCTATGAACAGGGGGGACAAAGCCGCAAAAGAGGTCGTTGACTCATATATCGCCTATCTGGCAACAGGTCTTGCAAATATAGTCAATATCTTCCAGCCTGAGGTTGTTTCTATCGGCGGAGGCATTTCAAATGAGGGTCAGATTCTCATTGATATGCTTGATCCGCTGATCAAGGCAGAAACCTACGGCGGCGGTGTTGTTAAAGCAACCGAGCTGCGCATAGCAAAGCTTGGAAACGACGCAGGCATAGTTGGTGCAGCAACACTTGGTATGTAATTCCAAGAAATATCTAAATTCCCGGCAGAATCATATCTGCCGGGGTTCTTTTTTGATTTATTTCCGTCATAAAACAACTTTTTAAAGCAAAATCGGCTGAGCCAAAAGCTCAGCCGATGACAATTATATTATTCCGCAGGTGCAAAATTAAAATCAATATTTTCTCTGTTATATTCGGGGAAAATTGAAACAAATGTCTTGCCTCTGTTTACGGAAAGCTCCTCGCCGTCTTCACCGTAATAGACAATAGGTGAATCTGCCGTAGGTTTACTCCATGTTATAGGCTCATATCTGCCGCCTGACAAATAATATCCGCTGCCATTTTCATTCTCGGTAGTAATGTCAAGATGACCGTATGAATCCCCAAGATTTACAACATTGCAGAATAGCACAAAAACATTTGTAAAGCTGATCTGCTTACCGCTTGTTCCGTCAACGTGGGGCTCATTCTCAAACTGACAGCGGTAATAAGACTTTGTAGCCTTATCATAGTCAAAGCGAACAGTCTGATATTTTGAATAAGGAAGGCGCAGGCAAAGGGCATCCCCGCCACTGAGCTCACGCTGTGTGCCATAGTCAACAAAATTAAAGGCATCTGCCCCCTTAAATTCATCCCGAAGCTCCGTGCGGTATTTTTTATATGCGATACCGCCCTCTATCCTCTCGCCCGAGGTCATCAGTGTGTGCTCATATCCGTAGCCGGCACTGAGCCTATCCTGATCGCGGTAAAACATATCCTTAACATACATATTAACACCGTCAAGATTGTCTATATCTCTGTTTTTTACCTCAATATAGCCCTGATCGCTTCCGCCAGCGTGAATATATATAGCATCGTGATTCTGCACAAGGTCTAAATAATAATGACGGCAGGAGCGAATAGAGCCAACAACGCCAAGCTCCCTGTAATCGGATTTAACTCCCATAAGCCTTGTTATTCCGCCCTCAACAAGACATTCATAAAGAATATCGAAATCAGAAAGGCCGGGCTGAGGAAGAGCAGCCCTCAGGTTATTTATCATAATTGCCACGGGACGCGACGCGGAAAGATCTTCAGAAGCACCAAGCCCCGTCAGCGGATTCAAATGATCGGGCAACTTGATCTGGGGCGGCAAAAGCGGTTCTGTATCGGTGAGCGGTGCCTCTGTTATATAGGTATTTGTCACTGTGTCGGAAACAGCATCGGTATCCGCATTGCCCCGGGTAGAATCATTTTCCCCACAGGAAGCAAAACAGAAAACGATCAAAAAAGCAGAAAGAAGTATAAAATAAAATCTCTTCATACCAACCTCTTATTTATTTGCCATATCAAGCCAAATAAGCCCTATTCCAAAAGCATCGTAAAGGCCGTTCTTCTCTCCCTGCTTTACGATCTTTGAAGGGTTTTGGGAATCCACGATCTGAATGAATATCTTCTCGGGTATCTCAGCGTCTCCAACCTTTTTATAAGACATTATCTCAAGAATCAGAAAGCACTTATCTGTTTTATCTCCATAGCAAATAGTGTCGCCCTCTCTTACAAGGGGCTTGCCCTTATATTCAAGGTATTTGCCTGTTACCTTTTCAGCCATAATTATTCCTCCAAAAATAAACTTTTCTATATTATACAATATTTCACCTTATAAGTCAACGATAATTTGTAAACTTGTTTTTTTACTTTTCTACAAAAGGCATCATCTTTCCAAAAAATCCGGCTTCTTTGGGATGAGGCAGACACAGTGTAAAAAGTGCATCTGCCCTTTTTTCAATTTCATAAAGACGCCTTGCCACCGCTCTTTTGCCTGTTTCAAGCCCTTCGATTATGCCTTTGATATCGGCAGTTTTTGTTGCAATAAAAATATTTTCGTTTTTGCGCAAAAGTGCCAGCATTTCTCTTCCCTTTCGACCTGCCGCAAGCAAGCGCACATATGGAATGTCACGCTCCATATGGGTATTAGTAACACCGAGAAGTGAAGCAAGAATTGCTCTGCGAAGCTTTGCATCTGTATATTTTTTAGTTGAAATAGCGCAAAGCAGCTCTTCATAGGTAGATGAGACTGATGCCGCCTGCAAAATGCGGTTTTCAATTCCTCCGCCCATTCCAACTATATTTGAAAGATCATCCTTATGGCAAAGACGCAGATATGAAAGAGCATATTCACCGTATTTATTCATATTTATAGGAAACAGCCCTCTTTCTCCTGCAGCACAAAGCTCCTTGTAGACCTGCATCGGCATATGTGAGGCCAGCTTTCCCACCTCAGAGCGTTCTATAAGACGACGCAGGGCTGTTGCCGAGGGATAGGATGTGCCAAGTTGATCTGAAGAATAGTTATCCTCTCTCCGAACCGTTGCGGCTGTTATAGGAGAGGAAAGGCGGATCAGTGACTTTATATATTCAATAGCCAAAATGTTGTTTGGACTATTCAAAAGTCCGCTTTTGCCGTATAGCTCTTCATAAGCCCTTTGCATTGCAGCAGGATATCCTGCCTCCCCCCTATATATCTCTGAAAGACGCTGAGTATATTCAGGCGAGAGCTGTCTCTTGGCAATCAGTCTGAGTTCATCAATATCTCCGCTTTCACTGCCAAATATAAGCTCGTCTGCAAAGCCGAGCTTATCTGCTATATATACTCCCGCCCATGCAAAATATTCCGCACTTCCGGCGGCAAAGGGCAAAGGCATTTCAAGCACTATATCGGCTCCCGCAAGCACAGCAGATCTTGCTCTCGTATATTTATCCATAATAGCCGGCTCCCCGCGCTGAATGAAATTCCCACTCATTATACAAAGAATGCGGTCAGCACCCCCTTCGCGTGCTTTATCAATAAGCCTGATATGCCCGTTATGTAGAGGATTAAATTCACAAATAATTGCTGTAGTTTTCATTTTAATTCCCTTTCCCCCCTTGAATTTTGGAAGAAAATGTAGTATAATTGTATCCGTAAATATATTATACTAAGGGATAGAGTACATAAAAGGGGTGGACCCATGAAGAAGACAAATATCATTTTGATTTTAATAGCAATGTTGAGCCTGCTTGGTCTGGGAGCTGTGGTGCTGTTGTTTGGCGATAATAAAAACACGCCGGACACGGGTGTTCCTTCCCTGAAGGACTATCAGGATAATTATATTGAAGATACAAGCCGCAATAAAGAAATTGTGGTAGAGGTAAAAGAAAACTTCGCAGAGGCGGAATCCGGCATTTATACAGCGGAGTTCCAAGCTTTAGTACGCTCTGAAATAAGTGAGTTACAGAAAACGCATACCTATACTGAGGACAATCCGCTGGTAATTTATAATCCGTTTAAAACCAATTCCCAGTCTCTTTATGTGTATTTTGAAACAGAGGAATCATATGCGGTTTCTTATTCCGTACACACACCGGAAGCAGAATATAAAGACTTTGGTGCATTTACTGTGCCAAACCGTCCGGATACCTCCAAGGTGCATGAGTTCCAGATTATCGGTCTCATCCCGGAAGAAACCAACATGATTACTCTGCGTTTAATGGATGTGAACGGTGTGGTAACCATTCGTCGTTTTTATTTCTACAATGACAATCAAAGTCGGAGGCCAAGCGGTCTTAGG
>JAZNCT010000026.1:0-27130 GCA_045587665.1 Eubacteriales bacterium | reverse complement strand
CATCGGGAACGATTGCAACGACCTTTGTGATCGGCTCTGTCAATACGGGATCTGCTTTTCTCATAGCTTCCTTGAATGCCATAGATCCGGCAATCTTAAATGCCATTTCAGAGGAGTCGACCTCGTGATAAGAACCGTCATAAAGTGTTACCTTAACGTCAACAACGTTATATCCTGCGAGAACACCGTTCTGCATTGCGCCCTGAATACCCTGGTTAACAGGCTCGATAAATTCCTTCGGAATCGCACCGCCTGTAACAGAGTTAACAAATTCGTATCCTGCTCCGGGCTCATTAGGCTCGAGGGTGATCTTAACATGACCGTACTGACCTGAACCACCGGACTGTCTCTTATACTTACATTCATGGTTAACCTGCTTACGCACGGTTTCCTTATAAGCAACCTGAGGTCTGCCGATATTAGCCTCTACCTTAAATTCACGGAGCAGACGGTCAACGATGATCTCAAGGTGAAGCTCACCCATTCCCGCGATGATAGTCTGTCCTGTTTCTTCATCGGTATAGGTTCTGAATGTGGGGTCTTCCTCTGCGAGCTTTGCAAGAGCAATACCCATCTTCTCCTGACCTGCGCGGGTCTTGGGCTCGATAGCAACGCTGATAACGGGCTCGGGGAATTCCATGGATTCAAGGATAATGGGATGATCTTCATCGCAGAAGGTATCACCTGTTGTGGTGTACTTTGTGGAAACGACAGCCGCAATGTCACCCGCATAGCAGGTGTCAAGGTCGGATCTTTCGTTTGCGTGCATCTGAAGAATACGTCCGAAACGCTCCTTCTTATCCTTTGAAGAGTTATAAACGTTTGTACCAGTAGATACGCTGCCCGAATATACACGGAAGAAGCAAAGCTTACCAACGAAGGGGTCGGTCATAATCTTGAATGCAAGAGCTGCAAAAGGCTCTTCATCCGAAGAATGTCTTGCTTCCTCTTCCTCGGTATTGGGATTAACACCCTTAATGGCCTCGATATCGGTAGGAGCGGGCATATAGTCAACTACAGCGTCAAGGAGCATCTGAACGCCCTTGTTCTTATAAGATGTACCGCAGATAACGGGAACGATCTTATTATCGATAGTTGCTTTTCTGAGGGCCTTCTTAAGCTCTGCAACGGAGATTTCCTGACCATCGCAATATTTTTCGAAGAGCTCCTCGTCAGTTTCGCAAATGGACTCAACCATTGCATCATGATATTCCTGAGCCTTATCTGCAAGATCTGCAGGAATGGGCTCAACGCGGATATCCTTGCCAAGGTCATCATAATAGACCTCTGCTTCCATCTTCATAAGGTCAATAATGCCCTTGAAATCGGCTTCTGCGCCGATAGGAAGCTGAATCGGAACAGCGTTTGCATGGAGTCTCTCCTTCAGCATACCAACTGCACGGAAGAAGTCCGCACCGTTGATATCCATCTTGTTTACATAAACCATTCTGGGAACTCTATACTTATCAGCCTGTCTCCAAACGGTTTCAGACTGAGGCTCAACGCCGCCCTTTGCACATAATACGGTTACCGCACCGTCAAGAACACGGAGAGATCTCTCAACCTCAACGGTAAAGTCAACGTGACCGGGGGTATCAATGATATTGATACGGTGGGTGTTTGCCTTTGCCTTTGCGGGGTCATTGTGGAAAGCTGTGTGTGCCCAGTAGCAGGTTGTAGCTGCAGAGGTGATTGTGATACCTCTCTCCTGCTCCTGTGCCATCCAGTCCATGGTTGCGGAACCTTCGTGTGTTTCACCAATCTTGTGAGTTTTACCTGTGTAGAACAGGATACGCTCAGTGGTGGTCGTCTTACCGGCATCAATATGTGCCATGATACCAATATTTCGAGTATGTTCAAGCGAATACTCTCTTGCCATAATTCTGTTCTCCTTTCAAGATTTGGTGAATCAATATCTGTAATGAGCGAAAGCCTTATTAGCTTCAGCCATTCTGTGAGTTTCTTCCTTCTTCTTGAATGCACCGCCTGCGCTGTTTGTAGCATCAACGATTTCTGCTGCAAGACGCTCAGCCATTGTGCGTTCTCCGCGGTTTCTGGAATATGCTACCAGCCAAGGGAGACCAAGAGTCTGACGACGCTCTGCACTAACCTCCATAGGTACCTGATATGTGGAACCACCTACGCGGCGAGCCTTAACTTCCAGCACAGGCATGATGTTCTCAAGTGCTGCCTGGAATACTTCAAGCGGGTTCTTGCCCTGCTTTGCTTCAACGATTGCAAACGCATCATAAACGATCGTCTGGGCAACACCCTTCTTACCGTCAAGCATGATGTTGTTTACGAGCTTTGTTACAAGCTTGGAACCGTATATAGGATCCGGCAATACGTCTCTTTTGGAAATTTGTCCTCTTCTCGGCACTGTTCTTCCCTCCTTCATCAAATATTATGAACTCATAGGTACTCGAAAGCATTCTTTCGTTAGCGCTCGTCAAAGATGTTGTATATAAACATTTTTTACAGTAACATCAGACGGAGCTAAGATGCTGTTCTTTAATTATACCCGCCTAAGAAATCTTTAAATTACTTCTTCTTAGGTCTCTTTGCGCCGTACTTGGAACGGCTCTGGTTACGGTTTGCAACGCCCTGTGCATCAAGTGTACCACGAATGATGTGATAACGAACACCGGGGAGGTCACGAACTCTTCCGCCTCGGATAAGCACAACGGAGTGTTCCTGAATGTTGTGTCCGATGCCGGGGATATAAGTTGTAGCCTCAAGGCCGTTTGTAAGTCTTACTCTGGCGATCTTACGAAGCGCAGAGTTAGGCTTCTTCGGGCTTGTTGTGGATACCTTTGTGCAAACGCCTCTCTTCTGAGGAGATGACTGGTTTGTCGTAGCATTCTTAAGAGCATTGAAGCCCTTCTGGAGCACGGGGCTCTTGGACTTATAAACTCTGTCGCTGCGACCCTGTCTTACAAGCTGGTTAAATGTTGGCATTTTCTTCCTCCTTCTTCTGTAATAAATGTTTATATACAGTCGTGTGCGAGCACACGTCACTGTCAAACAAAACGCCAATAGGCATAGTTAGCCCATGGTTACACGATATTATATCATTTTATGGACAAGTTTGTCAAGCATGAATATTTCGGCCAAAAATTTTCTCCATTTTGCACAAAACGTTCTCTGCAAACTCAGCGTTTTTGACCATTATTACGGCAATTCATCTGCATTTTTAACAAACTAAAGGCAAATATTAAACAATCGAGCCGCATTTTCTGCCGTTAAGGCAGCAAAATCCTCTTCAGTTGCACCGTGAAGATACGCAAGAGCTTCAAGAGTAAGCCGCATAAGACCCGAATGATTCAGCTCTCCCCTGTGGGGGTGCGGAGCAAGATAGGGGCAATCGGTTTCGATGAGCAATCTGTCACGCGGAACGCTCAGAGCTGCATCCTTTACCTTTGAAGCATTTTTGAAGGTCAGAACGCCCGAAAATGAAATATACCATCCCATTTTCACCAGTTCCTTTGCCATTTCGGCACTGCCGCTGTATGAATGAAAAACTCCCCTGACACCGGGATATTTTCTGATAGTGTCAAAGCAATCGCCGTGCGCCTCTCTGTCATGGATGATAACAGGAAGATCAAGCTCAAGTGCGAGCGCAAGCTGTCTTTCAAAAAATGCCTGCTGCTTTGCCTTGTCTGTGCCATCATAATGATAATCAAGACCTATCTCGCCAATAGCAACTATCTTTTTTTCCGCTCTGCTTTGGAGTATGGATCTGAGTATGTCGATCTCATGATCCACATCGCTGTAATGGCGACAATCGCCGGGATGTATCCCCACAGCCGCATACATATTCTTATATTTTGCTGCCTGCTCTATACATTCTGCGGCATTTTCATTGTTTGTACCCACATTTATTATCCAGCCCACATTATCCGAGAAAAGGGCGGAAAGGATACTATCCGCTCCGCCGCTTGTCTCCTTTGTGAATCGCTCGTCATAATAATGTGCGTGCGAATCAAAAAGCTTCATATTATCTTACTCTTTCTCCGAGAGGTGTGTCATCAGAAAGGAACATAACTCTTATATCTTCCTCACCCGAGGCAAGAATCATACCGTTAGATTCAATACCGCACAGGGTTGCGGGCTTAAGATTTGCAACAACTATGATCTTTTTGCCGATCATCTGCTCCGGTTCATAGAATTTTGCAATTCCAGAAACAACAGTTCTCTGCTCATAACCCAGATCAATAGTCAGCTTCAGAAGTTTTTTAGCCTTCGGAACCTTTTCGCACTCGATAACCTTTGCCGTGCGAAGCTCCACCTTCATAAAATCGTCGATCCCTATCTGCGCAACGCCCTCGGGCTTTTCTATCTTCTTCTCAGTCGCCTGAGCCGCTTTCATCTGCGCTTCAAGCTCTGCCTGAAGCTCCTCCAGCATTGCCTTTTCATCAATTCTGGCAAAGAGCACCTTGCTCTCGCCTGTCACAGATCCGGCCTTCATACCGCAGAACTTGTCCGCACTGCCAATGGTGTCAAAGCTCTTTGCCTCTGTACCAAGTCTTGTGAGTATATCCTCTGCACTTTCGGGAATGAAAGGAAGAAGCATAACTGCGCCCCAGCGTATTGTTTCAAGAAGATTATAAAGGACAGTATCAAGACGTTCCTTCTGTGTGGGGTCTTTAGCAAGAACCCAGGGGGTAGTCTCGTCTATATACTTATTTGCACGGCGAAGCATTGTAAAGATATGCTCAAGCGCATCTGCAATTCTGTATTCGTCCATATTTGCGCAAAATTTTGCAAAGGCATCGACGCAGACATTTTTAAGCTCAACGTCAAGCTCCTCGGGCTTTGCAGGTGCAGGGACAACAGAATCATTATACTTTTTCAGCATATCAAGCGTGCGCTTGAACAGATTGCCAAGGTTGTTTACAAGATCTGCGTTGTATCTTGTTATAACGCTCTCGTATGTGATAGATCCGTCCGAAGCGAAGGGCATCTCAGAAAGAGCATAATAACGCACACCGTCAACACCAAAGCGTTTTGCAAGGTCGTCGGCGTATATAACATTTCCCTTGGATTTTGACATCTTGTCCTCGCCAAAATTGAACCAAGGATGTCCAAAAACCTTTTTGGGAAGCGGAACATCAAGAGCCATAAGCATAATAGGCCAATAGATAGTATGAAATCTCAGGATATCCTTTCCTATCATATGAACATCCGCAGGCCAGAATTTGTTAAACAACTCGGGCTGCTCTGAGAGCTCAGGGTCATAGCCAAGAGCCGTTATATAATTTGAAAGCGCATCTATCCAAACATAGATAACGTGCTTGGGGTCGAAATCTACGGGAACCCCCCACTTAAATGCAGTTCTCGAAACACAGAGATCCTGCAGACCTCCCTCGACCTTTAGGAAGTTGTTTATCATTTCCTTTTTGCGTGATTCGGGCTGAATGAAATCGGGATTTTCCTCAATATATTCAATGAGCTTGTCTGCATATTTGCTCATCTTAAAGAAATAGGATTCTTCTCTTGTTTTCTGAACCGGTCTGCCGCAGTCGGGACATTTACCATCACTTATCTGCGTGTCGGTAAAGAACGATTCGCAGGGAGTGCAATACCAGCCCTCGTAATATCCCTTGTATATATCACCCTTATCATAAAGCTTTTTGAATATCTTTTCAACGCTCTTTTCGTGATAATCATCCGTTGTGCGGATAAACTTATCATAGCTTGTGTTCATAAGATCCCAAATACCATTTATCTCTCCGGCAACGCCATCAACATATGCCTTTGGGGTAATACCTGCTTCATTTGCAAGATTTTCGATCTTCTGACCGTGTTCATCCGTGCCGGTCAAAAAGAAAACATCATAGCCGCGCGCTCTCTTATAGCGAGCCACCGCATCTGTCATAATGACCTCATATGTATTGCCGAAATGCGGCTTTCTTGAGGCATAAGCAATAGCGGTCGTGATATAAAACTTTTCCTTTTCCATGATATATACCTTACTTTCTATAATTTTCAAAATCGGTAGAGCCCACAAAATATGAAGCACATATCTGCCACGAAAGCATATAAAGGGGCAAAAGATAAACGAAAAAAACTATTCCGAGAGTCAGCACGGATAAAAGCACAAGAGGGATGAAGCTCACATTGAAAGCCGATATTTCAAAAGAGAGCCCTCTTCTGTTCTTTTTGGATACTTTAAGAGCTGTTTCAAGATCACCAAGCTCAAAATATGCCGCAGGCAAAACAAAAGCCTTTTGAAAAATACCCGAAGTAAAGGGAATGACAGCCGTCGAAATACCACACGCAAGTGGCGAAAACAGCCCTGCGTATATCCCCTCAAAAGCATAGGCAATGCACCTGCCAAAGGCAAAGGAGAGGCCAAGCATTGCAAAAAGATCAAAAATACAGATAAGCGATATCTCATAGGCATTTCTGATGCGGTCAGATCTACACTCCGAAAACAGATCGGAAAGTTCTGTATGCTCACCGCTGACCATTTTGTGTGCCATTCTCAAAAGGCCCACAAAAACAGGCGCAGTAATTATAAAGATCAACAAAAGCTCTGCTGCAACAAGAGGCACCGTTACACCTGCTCCAACAAAAAAGCAAACGGTTTCGAAAAAATGTCGAAATGCCTGAGCAATGGCAAGCAAAACAAGAAATGCGCCAACAAAACGGAGGAGATTGCCTCTTTCGCGCATAGCATTCTTTGCGCAATATTTAAAATAAAGTCTTCTTCCTCGGGAGCCGCTTGGCATATAACTTCACCTCCGCCGCTCGGTTATTTTATTATTATAACAGAAAAATCCGTTTAATACAATAGTTTCCGCAATTTTTATAACAAAAGACTGATTAGAAAAGCAAAAAAATGCAAAATTATATCTAAGAGGTGATACTTTTGTGGATAAAAATAAATTGATTTCTGCTCAGTCAAGCCTGGCTGAGCTTTCGCTCGTTTTTACAACAGGGGCTGTGATATATTATGCAATCGAGCTTGCGTGGCGCGGCTATTCACATTCTGCAATGGCACTGCTTGGGGGCTGTTGCTTCCTCTCCCTTTATCTTTTGGGACGGACCTTCCCCCAAATGCCGCTTTTTGTTTACTGCCTTTTAGGCGGAATAATAATCAGCGGTCTTGAGCTTGCCACAGGAGAGCTGCTGAATATACAGCTGGGTCTTGACATATGGGATTATTCGGATCTCCCCCTCAATTTCAGGGGACAGATATGCCTGCTTTTCAGCTTTTTCTGGTGTCTCATATCTATGCCTGCAAACCTTCTCGCAAGGCTTATGCGGCAAAAGATATTTGGTTATACTAATTAAAAAATATATGCCCCCAGAAGCATCATACTTTTGGGGGCATATATTAACTATCAGCAGTTTTCAATTTAAAAGTTTTTGAAATTCTTAAAAACTTTTCTCTAAAAAGTTTTTAAGCGGATCATGGGGCAGTGCCCCACTGCTTCATCAAAGCTCTATCTCATCAAGCACACCAAGGTCAAAGCAGATACGTGTGCTGACATATTTGTCTCTCACGTCTTTAACCGCAAGGAAAACCGTTTTTACCTCCTCATCCGTTTGCCCGATATCAGAAGGCATTTTAGGCATACCCAAAACGTCAAAGAGTCTGTCAAGCTCCTCAAAAGAAGGAAGCTCCTCATCAACGATCTTGAGTATCTCATCCCAATGTGAAAGCAATATTTCAAGCCTTACTGCGTGCTTTTCCGGACTGTATTTCTGCTCTTTCTCCTCAAGCTTTATCATCATGTCAGCACCAACACCAATGTTTTCGCGAAGTCTCTTGTGCCAAGCCAAAAGATCAAAGCTCTTTACATAACTAAGCGCCTTTTCTCTGTCGGGACACACTTTTTTCAACTGCTCATATACCTTCATCGACTGGTATGTACCAACGGCGCACTGTATGCCGTGAAGATCCACAGGAGTTCCAAAGGCAAGCCCTCTCATATCCCATATATGTGAAAAATAATGCTCTGCTCCCGAAGCCGGTCTCGTTACCCCTGCATACATCATTGCCTCTCCGCTGAGAACCAGTCCTCTGAACACTGCTTCAACCGCTTTTTCCTCTCTGTTCACAAGCCCCTGTGCATTACACACGCACTCTTTAAGCGCACGGCGTATCAGCGTTGCAACACCCTCACAATAATAATCTCCGCAGATAATGGCGGCAAGTCTCCATTCAAGAATACTGATGTATTTTGCAAGCATATCCCCTATACCCGCAAGAAGCATCTTCATAGGTGCGGCAGCAAGGATCTTTGTGTCTCCGATAATAACAGAGGCACTGCAGGTGGGCATGGACAACTTGAAATTATCTCGGATAACCGAGGCCGAGTTAGAGGCAAAGCCGTCCATAGAAGGTGCGGTTGCCACAATAATATATTTCTGTTTCCTGATAGTACTGAGGATTTTTGTTATGTCGCCAAGCACTCCCGTTCCCACCACAACCATAATGTCACAATCATTATCATAGTGCATCACAACAGAGCCTACAGCCTCTTCGTTTGGCTCAATGACCTCCTGCTGCATTACATAGAGAGTGTGTGCAACTCCGCTTTCGCTGAGAATGTTAACAACCTGCTCTCCTGCGGCCTTGAATGTATTCTTGTCAGCAAGAACAAACACCTTTTTTGCCTCGTATCTAGCCAAAATCTCGGGCAAACGTCTTATAACTCCACCGCCTACTATAACATCATCCACAGTTGACAAATGATCCTTTCCACAAGGGCAACCATGCCTTGGCAGATCGAAGGTTTTCATTTTTTCGCTCATAAATAACTCCTTTTCTATTGACAAATCAGTTTTTTTCGTTATCATTATAGTATATCGCTCATATTATGTCAATAAAATCAGCAAAACAATAGCAAAAAGCTCATAAATTGAGCAAAAGAGCGGTCAAAATGTTCATTTTTTGGAAGGATAGCAAAATGTCATATTATGAAAGAGAAGAAGACATCTTAAGACTTTTGGCAAGTGGAAAAGCCACAAGCAACGATGAGCTTGCCAAAAAGCTCTTTATCAGCAAACAGACTCTCAGAAGAGATCTGGCAAAGCTTGAAAAAAAGGGGCTGATCATTAGAACCCACGGCGGTGCAAAGCCAATACCGCGTCCGGCAGAAAAACTCATTCCATTTTTTCTCCGCGAAGGTGATCAAAGCGAAGCAAAAAAGACCATCGCAGAAAAGGCGGCTGCCTTTATTTGCGATGGCGATACGGTTATGATTGACGGAACCACAAGTGCATATGCAATAGTACCCTTTCTTTCTGCCTTTAAAGATCTGACCGTTATCACAAGCAGTGCAAAGGCCTGCTTTCTGCTTGGCGAAATGGGTATCAAGACTATTTGCACAGGAGGCTATATGCTCTCCCGCTCACTTTCTTATGTGGGCGATGACGCAGTGCGCACTATAGAAAACTATAATGCAGACGTTGTATTTTTCTCCTGTCGGGGACTCTCCTATGACGGTCTGCTCTCAGACCCCTCCATTGAAGAAAATCTCATAAGAAGAAAAATGATAGCTCATAGCAAAAAAAGCATATTCCTTTGCGACAGCTCTAAGATCGGCAAAAAATTTACACACAATCTTTGTCATGCGTCTGATCTTGACAGTATTATTTGTGAGTGTGATCTTCCGCCTATAAACGGATATCCTCGTTCTTTATAAGCTCGCATATCTCTGTCAGATCATCCACAACGGCAAAGCCGCTCTCTATCAGGGTTTTCTTTGACTGGTGACCTCTTGCCACAAGAACACAGTCTGCACCTATGGCTCTTGCCACCTCTGCATCGTGCAGTGTGTCTCCTATCATAAGTGCCACCGCTCCACTGTTTTCGGATCTCCATTTTTCAGCAAGGTATACCTTGCTTGAAGCATGGATATTATCAAGACCGTAAACATCGTCAAAGGTATCTCCAAGTCCCAGATCTTGTAGCTGTTTTTTCAGCATACCAAGCTCAGATGCCGACATAACTATCTGCCTAAGTCCCATTGCTCTGAAGGCATCTGCCGCAAGCGTGACATCGGAAAAGACCTTTGATTCTTTTACATTTAGCAGATATTGTTCAACCCAAATAGGTGCAATAACCTCATAAGGCTCTTTATCAAAATCAAATCCGAGCCTTTTATAATATTCAATTATCGGAAAGCCAAATGCAGCGTGGTAGTCTGCCACGCTGTTTATTATTGGCAAGCCTCTCTCTTTGAGCAACGTGTTTACGCTTTTTATTCCTGCCTCAACATCATTGAGGATCGTACCGTTAAAATCCCATAAAATATGAGTATATTTCATCTTTTCACCTTTCACCAAAAAGGGACTGTCAAAGTCTGACAGTCCCATTTTTGTCAAAATTTATTCTCCCCGTGCATTAAGGTAAAACGCATAGGGGGTATTTGCATTGTCAGTGGTAAGGAAAGCCGCTATAACATCTGCATACTTTTCTGCCGCACCGTTTACAATTGCCTCAAAGCTTGCATAATCCTTGCAGGCATCAAGCTCCGCTTTAAGAGATGCAGAAGCCTTTGCAAGTGCATCAGCAGATGTGAAATCCACAGTATAAGCCGCTTCCTTTACATCTCCCGTTTCGGGATCAACGACCTCAGCCTTGTCCTCAGGAATTACATATCCGTCCAAAGCATCGTCAGCCTTAGCACGGCTCACAAGATTGAGCTTTTTGGACATCTCCCAGATGCCGCCGGGCATGCCTTCTTCGGGATGAGCCATATATACATTTCCTGTCTTGTAGAGATCCATCATATAATCATTGTTAAGACGGGTAAGCGCATCTGTTTCGGGGTCTAAGCTGTAGTTGATATCCTCAATGCCATACTGGAAGAGATTGCGGAATTCCTCGTTTGTATTAAGGAGAGTAATAACCTCCATTACTCGGCCGAAATCCTTTGTAAACTTGGAAACGGCAAACATAGAACCGCAAAGCTCGCCGACAGGAGCCGCTGTGCTCTCGAGAGCAACTATCTCATAATCTTCCGAATACTCTGTCATTGAAACCACGTCGCCTGTCTTTATAGCAGCCGCAAAGCTTTCGGAATTTGCATCGCCCACATAGCCGGAAAATTCAATTTCAGCGTCAGCAAGCAGTGCCTTTTTAAAGTTTTCGTTTGCAAAAAGGCTTTCAATATTTCCTGCAACGTCACTTCCGTATGTACCAACAAGAGAAAATTCATTTGTAAATTTACGGTTTGCGCTGTCAACATTCATATATGCAACCTGAAGCGCATCATAGCTGCCTGCAAGTGGGGTAACACCCTCTTTATTCTCAGCTACCCAAGCAAAGAACTTTTTGAGATCGTAAACAGAATGAACCTTTGATGTATCAAGCTCAAATTCCTTTGCAAGCTCCTTGTTGATTATCATATATACGCAATCACTTGCAACAGGCTTATTGTTTGGAATTGCATAGCAGATTCCATTCACTTTTGAAGCCTCAAGAAGGGAAGGATAGATATAGTCGGTCAGCTTCTTTGAAGAATTTGCAACAGCGTTGTCAAGATTATAGAGCCAACCTTTATCAACATACTGGAGATATTTGTCATAGTCAGCCAGCATAATGATGTCTATCTGATTTGCCCCGAGTGCGGGATATTTCAGCTCGGTAACACCATATTCGTTTACAATAGTTGCAGCAGTAGTATCAGCCTCTGTTTCTCCTGCAGCCTGACCTGATGTCTCAGCGGCTGTTTCTTTAGGGGCTTCGCCGCTCTTTGACATTTCAGCAAGGCGAGCTTCAACGGTGCTGTAATACTGATCCTCTGTGAGGAACTCTATTTCAAGATTTGTTGTATATTTAGATTTCACAAGTGACTTTATAGCATCCTCAACAGCCTGAGCCGCCTCGGGCTTTGTCTCATCCTCAGTTATTACATACATACCGAGAGTAACTGCAGATCTTGTAGCTGTTTCAATAGTGTCAACCTCTTCTTCCTTGGAACAGGAAGCAAACATGGGCACAACCATAAGAAGGCAGAGCATCAAACAAATAATTCTTTTCATTAAAGTAACTCCTTAGTGTAGAAATATATAATACATCTTTATTATTTTACATCATTTGATCTTATATGTCAAGGTATTTTTTGATTTAGATTGCAAATTAAGGCAGAAAATCAATCAAGAAATCCTTTCAGATGTCTTGCACGGCTGGGGTGACGAAGCTTACGCAAGGCTTTAGCTTCTATCTGACGTATTCTCTCACGGGTTATATCAAATTCTTTTCCCACCTCTTCAAGAGTTCTGGATCTTCCGTCATATAGGCCAAAGCGCAGTCTTATAACGTGTGCCTCTCTTGGTGTAAGGGTGTTGAGCTCTCTTTCTATAACCTCCCTGAGAATCGTTGCAGACGCCGCATCTGCAGGTGCCGGGGTATCCTCATCCGGTATAAAATCTCCCAGATGACTGTCTTCCTCTTCACCGATAGGGGTTTCAAGAGAAACAGGATCCTGAGAAAATTTCATTATCTCCCTGACCTTATCTGCGCTCATTCCCATCTTTTCGCCTATCTCGTCTGCCGTTGCCTCTCTTCCAAGTTCCTGCATCATCTGCCTTGAATAACGAGAGACCTTGTGGATAGTCTCAACCATATGAACCGGGATTCTTATGGTTCTTGCCTGATCTGCTATAGATCTTGTTATCGCCTGACGTATCCACCAGGTTGCATAGGTTGAAAACTTATATCCCTTGCGGTAGTCAAATTTTTCAACCGCTTTCATAAGACCAAGGTTTCCCTCCTGGATCAGATCGAGAAAGAACATTCCCTTTCCCACATATCTTTTGGCAATACTTACAACAAGACGAAGATTTGCCTCAACCAGCTTATCCTTTGCTCTCTCATCGCCACCTGCCATTTTTTCGGCAAGCACCTGCTCGTCTTCAAGGCTCAGAAGGGGAACCTTTCCGATCTCCTTAAGATACATACGAACAGGGTCGTCTATGGCAAGCCCCTCGCTCTCAAGGAGCTTTTCCATTTTTTCGGGATGGTCAAATTGTTCCATCTCGCTTTCTATTTCTCTTATATCCTCTCCGAGGAACTGATCTGCTGAAACATCTATTCCGTTTTCTTCAAGATCCTCATAGAGCTGATCCAGCTTGTCCATATCATAGTTCATGGCCTCCATGACTTCTTCGATATCACTGCTGGAAAGCTTGCCCTTTTTACCCTTTTCGATAAGGTTTCCTATATCGACTTTTTTCTTTATTTCAAGTTCTTCTTTCATTTTATCTCCTGTTATAACCATTGCTACTTTCAATCAATAAAGGCTCGCAGATTTTTTGCATGATTATGGTTGCGAAGCTTTCGCAGTGCCTTTGCCTCTATCTGTCGTATTCTCTCTCTTGTGATATCAAATTCCTGCCCCACTTCCTCAAGGGTGCGTGATCTGCCGTCTATAAGACCGTATCTGAGCTTTATCACCTGTTCTTCTCTCGGTGTAAGAGTGTGAAGCTCTTTTTCGATAGCCTCTCGCATCAGTGATGTGGAAGCCGCCTCAGCAGGTGAGGGTGTATCATCATCGGGTATAAAATCGCCGAGTCTGCTGTCCTCTTCTTCACCGATAGGAGTGTCAAGTGAAACAGGCTCCTGTGAATAACGGCGGATATCTCTTATCTTTTCCACACTCATCCCCATTTTTTCGGATATTTCCTCAATGGTAGGCTCTCTGCCCAGTTCCTGCTGCATCTGCCGTGAGCATTTGGCAATTTTATGTACTGTTTCCACCATATGTACGGGAATTATCTCCTGCTCGGCAAGTGCTCTTGATATTGCCTGGCGGATCCACCAGGTTGCATATGTGGAAAATTTGTAACCCTTTGTATGGTCATATTTATCCACCGCTTTCATAAGTCCAAGAGTTCCCTCCTGTATCAGATCGAGAAAAGGCATACCTCTGCCAACATATTTTTTTGCAATGCTCACCACAAGCCTGAGATTTGCATTGATAAAATCCTGCTTTGCATCTTCGTCGCCTTCTTCTATCCTTGCCGCAAGCTCCCTTTCCTGGTCGCCCTTCAACAGCGGAACCCTTCCTATTTCTCTAAGGTACATACGCACCGGGTCGTCTATGGTCAGCCCATCCTGTTCAAGAATAGAAGCCATGTTTTCAGAGCTGTCATATTTTTCTATCTCCTGCTCGATATCCTGGGCATCGGAAGATATAAAGTCTCCTACCGGCACGTTGAGGCCCTCACTGCGCAGATCCTCGTAAAGGCTGGAATATTGCCCTTCTTCTGCAGAAGAGTTTGCCTTATTCTCTGCCTCAATGATCATATTGATCTCGTTTTCCTGGTTTTTTTTCAAAACACACCTCTCAAAATCTTTATGTATTTGCAGATTTATTTTTTTGCTCACGGGCACTTTGCTGTTTCCTTTTCAGTGATGCAAGCTTGTCTCCCGCATTTTTTTCTGTTTCCTTTTGCTTTTCCTGCTTCAGCTTATCGGCCGCGTTCTGCAAAACGTCAAGACCGTTTGCGCTCAGCTCTCCGCGATTTATTTTATACTTTGTTATTCTCCCCATCTCCTCGTTTGTAAAATATTCTCCAAGGAGCAAAGAATTAAAGCCTTCATCCGAATTGTGAAGGCTCATTACAGCCTCAAATATACGCCTGCCGAGAGAAGTAAAAAAATCGTCGGCTGACAGCTCAAGCTTTCCCTCAGCTATAGCGGCCCTGTGTTCTTCATATGTCAAAATCAACCCCAGTATCGTCTCTTCTGCGGCATTTGCACCAACGTTTTTAACAGCATCTATATTAACTCTGTCGCCATAATTTTTGGCTGAATTCAGAGCCTCACGGCTTTCTGCCTTTTTCTGTTCCCTTGCATTTTTCCTGCGCATACGCTCAACGTCATTTGCAAGGCCCTCCTTTGTGAGAGATAGCTTTTCCGAAACTCGGCCAATATATACCTCTCTCTCAGAAGAAGAAGCATATCCTGCTATTATCTCACACAGCTTCTGCGCCGCCTTTATCTTGTCCTCAGATAGAGACACATCATAGGAATTCAGCACATTTTCCATTTTATATTCAAAGCCGGTTTTGCTCTGGCCAAGAAGCTGTCGGAATCGGTCCACTCCGAATTTCTTTATAAATTCGTCAGGGTCCTTTGCGCCATTCATTTTCAGTATCCTCACTTCAAGTCCCACTTCGGAAAGCAGCTGCAATGCACGGTTCGCCGCCCTCTGCCCTGCTTCGTCGCTGTCATATGAAATGATTACCTTTTTAGTATATTTTGACATTATCCGTGCCTGCTCGCTTGTGATCGCCGTTCCAAGAGTTGCAACAGCGTTTTCAAAGCCTGCTGCGTGCAGGGCAATAACGTCCATATATCCCTCGCAAAGTATCATGCACTCAGAGGAAGCATCCTTTGCATAATTCAGTGCAAAAAGATTTCGGCTCTTTTTGAAACCGGGTGTATCGGAGGAGTTAAGGTATTTTGGCTTTGAATCGTCAAGCACTCTTCCTCCAAAAGCAATTACATTTCCCGTTGTATCTATGATCGGAAATATAACTCTCCCTCTGAAATAATCATAAGCCCTGCCGGTTTTCTGGCTTTTTCCGCAAAGGAAGGCTGCTATCAGCTCTTCTTCAGAAAATCCCTTTGAGCGCATATGCGCAGTAAGCATACCGAAATCCGAGGGAGCATAGCCAAGTCCAAAGCGCTTTATTGTAGCCCCGCTCAGCCTCCTGCTCTGCAGATATGCCATACCCGGTGCTCCAAGCTTTGGGTCAAAAAGACAGCTTCTGAAAAATCTTGCCGCATGGAGATTCATTTCATAAACACGGCGGCGGTTTACAAGCTCGTTTCTTTCTCTTTTATCCTCATGCTGTATGGTTATCCCCACACGCTGAGCCAAAAATTCAACTGCCGAAGGATAATCAAGATTTTCTGCTCTTTTGATAAAAGTTATCACATCCCCGCCTGCTCCGCATCCAAAGCAATAAAAGGTCTTAGTTGCGGGAAAAACGGTAAAGGAAGGTGTTTTTTCACTGTGAAAGGGGCAGAGGCCGCCATAATTTGAACCTGCCCTCTTGAGAGTTACATACGAACCAACAGTGTCAACTATATCTGCTCTGAAAAGTATCTCCTCGATAACATCTCTTGGGATCATGCTTTTCCTCCCCAAACACGAGGAACAAACAGGTCGTTATACGTGTCGATCGCAAATCGATCGGTCATACTTGAAATATAGTCACAAACACATCTGCCAATTCCCTCTGTTTCTACATTTCTGTAGTAGACACGGGGCATCAGCTCCGGTCTTTCGCTGTAATAATCGAAAAGACTGACAAGCAGTGCCTTTGATTTATTATCCTCGCTTTTTGCGACCGAACAAGAATACACATTGTCAAAAAGGAAGGATCTCAAGGCATCTGTTGCTTGCTGAACTTCATCTGTCATTTTTATCTCAGGTCTGCCCTCGCTTGCCTCAATAACCGAGAGGACCATGTTGTTTATCCTCTCGCTGTGCCCGTCACCGAGAACTTTTCTGATATCCTTTGGAATATCTTCAAGCGAAAGGATACCTGCACGTCTTGCATCGTCAATGTCGTGATTTATATAAGCTATCCTGTCGGCAAATTTAACAATTACACCCTCCAGTGTAGAAGCCATATTCTTGCCGGTGTGATTAACTATTGCGTCTCTCACTTCCCATGTGAGATTAAGGCCTTTTCCGTTTTTTTCAAGTTTTTCAACAACTCTGAGGCTCTGCTTATAATGGGCAAAATCAGGATCAAAGCATATGCGCATAGCCTCCTCACCGGCATGGCCAAATGGAGTGTGCCCAAGATCGTGGCCAAGGGCAGCCGCCTCGGTAAGATCCTCATTAAGTCTCAGTGCTCTTGCTATAATGCGTGCTATCTGAGTGACCTCAAGAGTGTGGGTGAGACGGGTCCTGTAGTGATCATCAACAGGTGCAAGGAACACCTGAGTCTTGTGCATAAGTCTTCTGAACGATGTAGAATGGATGATCTTGTCTCTATCACGCTGAAACTCTGTGCGCACAGAACATTCGGCATATGGATGTTCCCTGCCCTTTGTTTCGGAAGTAAGACAGGCAAACTCCGAAAATGTGTTCTTTTCTCTCTCCAAAAATATATCGCGTATTATCTTTTCAGCCAAAGTCATCCCTCCATTCGTTTCATTAGATTTCAACTTAATATTAATAATATACGCAAAAAAAATGGTTTTTACTTTTATTTTTCGTATTTTCTTTAAAAAAACAAAAAAAGGATGTCACACAAGACAGCATATTTTGCTTTGTTAAAGTGTGACAGTCCTTTTTATCTGAAATCAAATCGCTCTCCAACCTTCTCAGGTAAGAGCTTGCCGTTGCTGATGTCGCTTATCAGCTTTTCAAAATCCTCAAGTCTGGAGCTTTTGACCGCAAGATTCATTGAAACATTTTCCGCAAAGTCAACCCCGTCATTTATAAGACCGAATTTTTCGGTTTCGGAAAGATATTTGCCGTAATCCGAATATGTGCAGATCAGCTTCAGCACAGCATATTTTTCATATGTTATGATATGCGCATCGTCAAGTGCAAGCTTTGCCGCATGGGAATAAGCTCTCACAAGACCTCCGGCACCCAGAAGCGTGCCGCCAAAATATCTTGTCACCACCACGGCAGTGTCGGTACAGCCCGACTTGCGTATAACATCAAGCACAGGCATGCCTGCCGTTCCCTGGGGCTCACCGTCATCCGAATAACGCTGAACCGTTCCGTCACCAAGAACATATGCAAAAACATTGTGGGTTGCATCACGGTATTTGTTCTTCAGGTCTTTAACAAACGCCGTCGCTTCCTCCTCAGTCTTAACAGGCATTGCATGACCGATAAATATTGACTTTTTTTCTTCAAATTCGGCTACAGCTTCCCTCTCAATGGTTGTATAAAGCTCCGCCATTACCAGTCTGCCTCGCTTTCTTTTTTTATCCTGTCGCTCTCGTCAAGATATTTTGCAAGCATACCTCGAATTTTGGCATCAACGGTTGCTGTCACCTTAACTGCCTCAGCTCCGTATTCAACATCCTCAACCGCCGCATTTTTATACAGGATATTCAGTGCACCCTGCTCGGCATTTGGAATGGTGAAAACGAGCCTCTTCTTTCCTGCCCTCACAAGCTCTTCAAGTCGGCATATCATTTTGTCGATACCCTCTCCGGTCTTTGCGGATATATAGAATATATCCTCTTTTTCTTCCGAAGCAAGGCTGGGCAGTTCCTCTGCCATATCGCATTTGTTAAACACATAAAGAGTGGGCTTCCCCGAAGCACCAAGATCGGAGAGCAGCTTTTGCGTAACAGCAAGCTCTGCTTCACATTCATCATCCGAAGCATCAATAAGGATCAAAAGTATATCTGCATAAACCGCTTCATCAAGGGTAGATTTAAATGCTTTAACAAGATGATGCGGCAGTTTTCTTATAAAGCCTACAGTATCGGTGAGAAGAACATTTTCACCCGAAGGAAGTTCAAATTTTCTCGTGGTTGGGTCAAGGGTTGCAAAAAGCTTGTCCTCAGCTAATATGCCCGCATCTGTCAACCGATTCAAAAGAGTTGATTTTCCTGCATTTGTGTATCCGACGATAGCCACCTTTGCAATTCCGCTTCTGTCCCTTGCCGCACGCATGGTACTGCGGTTTTTGTCAAGCTCCCTCAGTTCTTCTTCAAGGGCGGTGATCCTGCGCTTCATATGGCGTCGATCGCTTTCAAGCTTGCTTTCACCCGGGCCTCTTGTGCCGATACCGCCGCCAAGACGTGACATTTCAAGTCCCTTTCCGATAAGTCGGGGGGCAGTATATTTAAGCTGAGCAAGCTCAACCTGCAGTTTTCCCTCTCCACTTACAGCATGAAGAGCAAAAATGTCAAGAATAAGCATACTGCGGTCGATAACACGAACATCTGTCTCGTCCTCAAGATTACGGATCTGAGAAGGTGAAAGCTCGCAATCAAAAACAACAAGATCAATATCATTTGCCTTGCAAATCTCGCCGATCTCCGCCGCCTTTCCGCTGCCAACTACCGTTCTTATATCAGGAGTATCCTTTGCCTGAACAACTCTGGCAAAAACCTCTCCGCCTGCCGTATCAAGCAGTCGCTCCAGCTCGTCAAGCCCTTTATCAACCTCGTCGGCTGTCATACCTCTCATTTGAAGCGCAACCAGCACAGCACGCGCTTCAAGGCCGTTTTCATTATAATTCTGTGGCATAATATCTCCTTTCAGAAGAAACAATAAGGGCAGGAGGTGCAAACGCACTCCTGCCCGCTACTGCGAAGTTTTGCTTATTTTGCGCTGGCCTGAAGTCTCTTCTTGAACTTATCAACCTTACCGCCGGCATCAACGAATTTCTGCTTACCGGTAAAGAAGGGATGGCACTTGGAGCAAACTTCAACCTTGATATCTTCGCCCTTAGTAGACTTAGTGGTTACGGTTTCACCGCATGCACACTTGATAACTACTTCTTTGTATTCAGGATGAATTCCTTCCTTCATTTTTTACACCTCGCTTTACTGATATTCACACAATACGCCATATTATAGCACACTTTAAATAAAATTGCAAGGGTTTTTTGAAAATTTTTTTTAATCGAGCAATTTTTTGCTTCTTTGTCGACCTTTTCCGCTTGACAAAGACGTGTATATGTGATAAAATGACAAAAAACAGATTAAGGAGAATTATGTTATGCTTAAGATAATTTGTGGAAAGACCTATGACACAGATAATGCAACACTGATAAAAAGAAAGGCAGTGGGTACTTTCGGTGATCCTGAAGGCTATGAAGAGACACTTTATATTACCGAAGGCGGAAACTATTTCCTGTATCTCAACGGCGGAGAAGATTCTCCCTACAAGAAAGAGGACATAAAGAGAATGTCAAAGGCAAATGCCGAAAAGTGGCTGGCTGAATAACATTCCAAAGACCGTACTGCTTTCGCAGTACGGTCTTTATACATCAAATGGAGGTAAACGCCTATGGCAAGCTTTGAAAATCTATACACCCTGCTTGAAAACAAAAATTACTCTTCATTTATGATAGCCATAGATGAGGTGGATCCTGTAGACGCTGCTTATTTTATTGCAGATCTGCCGCAGGAAAAACAGCTTCCTGTTTTCAGAATGTTAAAAAAAGACATTGCCGCCGACATTTTTGCCGAGCTTGATATCGACATAAAAGAGCGAATAATAGCATCCGCGACCGACACGGAGCTTTCGGTGATGATAGAAGATCTATTCGTTGACGATGCGGTTGATATGCTGGAAGAACTTCCGGCAGGCATGGTCAAAAGGATATTGAAAGCGGCAAAGCCCGAAACAAGAAATATCATAAACAAGTTTCTCAGCTATCCTGAGGACAGTGCCGGAAGTATAATGACTGCAGAATTCATTGACCTTAGGAAGACCATGTCCGTTGGAGAGGCAATTGCGCATATCAGAAAAACGGGCTTTGATAAAGAAACGGTATATGTTGCATATGTAACAGACAATGCAAGGATTCTCGAAGGAACTGTCAGACTTGAAGAGTTGCTTTTTGCCGAGGATGACACCTTGGTTTCCCATGTTATGAACACGGAATTTGCCTTTGCCGGAACTCACGATGATAAAGAAACCGCCGTATCAATAATTTCCAAATACGACCTGCTTGCGCTTCCAATAGTTGATAAAGAGAAAAGGCTTGTGGGCATTGTGACCTTTGACGATGCGATAGACGTTATCGAAGAAGCGGCAACCGAGGATATGGAAATGATGGGTGCCATCACCCCGACCGATAAGCCATACCTTAAAACCGGTGTTTTTGAGACCTTTAAGACCCGAATTCCCTGGCTGCTTCTGCTTATGGTCTCCGCCACCTTCACGGGGCAGATAATTGCAGGCTTTGAAGGTGCGCTTGCCGCCTTCCCCATGCTGATCGCTTTTATACCGATGCTTATGGGAACGGGCGGCAATTCCGGAGGTCAGGCTTCGGTCACTGTAATACGAGGACTTGCGCTTAGGGAAATAAGAATGAGAGATATCATAAAGGTAGTTTGGAAGGAACTGAGAGTTGCCTTGCTCTGCGGCATAGTTTTGGCAGTGTGCAATTATATAAAAATAATCCTTGTAGACAATATGATATTTGGAAACGGAATAAGTCCACTCTCTTCGCTTGTAGTTTCGCTTACTCTGCTTGTAACGGTGCTCGTTTCAAAAATAATCGGTGCTTCTCTGCCTATCCTTGCAAAGCGAATCGGCTTTGACCCGGCGGTTATGGCAAGTCCCTTTATTACAACTATAGTTGATGCTGTTTCTCTTCTCATCTATTTTGCATTTGCAAAAATGATTCTTGGCATCTAAGCAAAAAATAAGGACTGCATTTGCAGTCCTTATTTTTTGCTTAGATTATATAAGGGGCAAGCTCACCAAAAAGCTTTTCTGTGTTCTCGCTGTGTGCTGTAAGAGTTATGGGAGAAAGCAGGTCCAGGCTGAAAATACCCATAATAGACTTTGCATCCACAACATAACGGCCCGAGCTCAGGTCAATATCAATATCATATCTTGTTACGATATTCACAAAATTACGCACATCTTCAAGTGTTTTAAGACGAATTTCAATAGTTGTCATAATTGACACCTCCAAATTAAAGCATTACAGTGATATTATATCTTAAAAAGCATTTTTTGTCAAGATGTTTTGCTATTATCACTTTTCATAGCCAAGAGTTATCTCCACATCAAAAATATCTCCGCTGCGGTATATTTTGAGAACAACCGTGTCCCCTGCTTCAAGAGAGTTGATAACATCTGAAATATCATCAATTGCCAGAACCTCAAAATCATTGATGCCCACAATTATGTCGCCAACTTTAAGGTGGTTCATTGCGTCATATCCCTCATTGACCTCGGAAACATAGACTCCTGCCACAGGATAGCCGTTCATCTGATTAACAGCACCGCCTTTTATACCGATAACAGCTCTCTTTTTGGCTATATCCGTAATATTTTCTGAGATATCCTCACCTGTTTCAATTATCTTATTCAGTATTTGAAGTGCACCGTCAATGGGAATGGCAAATCCTATGCCGTCATATCCGTCGGCAAGCTTCAGTGTGTTTATACCGATCACCTGTCCCCTGTCATTTATAAGCGGGCCGCCACTGTTACCTTTGTTGATTCCGGCACTGGTCTGAATAAGCGTCATTGTCTTTTTCAGCGTTCCTGTTGCATCATCGTAGATCTTAACATCCCGGTTTATTGCCGAAATTATTCCCGACGTCACTGTGCCCGCAAGCTCAAGACCTGCAGGCGTGCCGATAGCAACGGCTGTCTCGCCAACAATGAGCTCCTCGCTCTTTCCAAACTCCGCCGCCAAAAGGCCCTCTGCTTCGATCTTAACAACAGCCAGATCGCTCAGCTCATCTCTTCCGATTATCTTTGCATCGTGCTCTGAACCGTCAAGCATTATCACCTTGACCGTCTCGGCATTTTCAACAACATGGGCGTTTGTTGCTATATATCCCTCACCGCTCATTATTATTCCGGTGCCAACGCCTGTGCCGCTTCCCTTGGTTATTTCAATACCCACAACCGAGGGCTTAACCTTGTCTGCGATCTCTGGAATGGTCAAAACTCCACTTTCGCTGTCATATTCGCGCACATAAATAGTCCTCTCGTGCTCAATGATCTTCGTTTCGGTTATATTGGCAAAATCATCTATCAAAAGAACTGCCAAAAGAAAGCCAAAGCATATAACAAACGCAGCCGTCATCACTATAGCATAGGTGAGCGCACCTCTTTTTTTGCTCTTTGAATTTTTTGACTTGTTTGCTTCATCCTGCTCGGTATAGCTCCAGCGGAAAGCATATTCCGCTTCAGGCTCTTTTTCTGAAGCTTCTCCGTCATTCTCTGACGATATGTGGGCTACCTCAGCTTCCTCAATAGCCGCATCAATGTTTCTTTCCTCATCATTCCCCTTCTCGGGGTCGATATCAAATCTGTTTTCTTCCATACTCAACCTCTGTGAATTTTAAATGTAAAGGATGTTCCTGTTCGGGCATTACTATCAGCATATATACTGCCGCCATGCGCCTCTACTATACTTTTTGCAATATACATTCCAAGTCCTGTGCCTGCGGAATTTCCTTTTCTGTAAAAAGGCTCAAACACCGATAAAAGTGTTTCCCTGTCCATTGCCTCTCCGTCATTTGTGATCTGCACTTCAGCCATGCTGTCACCTACAGATATCTTAACAGAAAGCTTTCCTCCCACCGGAGAGAATTTTACCGCATTTTCACAAATATTATACAAGACCCTTGTAATTGAGCTTTCCTCTCCCATTACAGTAATTTTGTCTTCATCGCTGTCAAAATAAACATCGAGCTGTTTTTTTTCGATAGCTCTTTCAAGAGATATCAAAACTCTTCTTGCACTTTCGCATATATCGAATGGGCAGAACTTATATTCTTTTGTGCCCGATTCGATCTTTGAAGCATCAAGCAGCTGACCGCAAATTTCGCTGAGCCGCCCCGCTTCATCACGAATCACCATAAGATAGTGGTCTCTTTTTTCCTCAGGCACCCTGCCATAGAGAATTGCCTCGGCAAAGCCCATTATAGAGGTCAGCGGTGTTTTCATGTCGTGCACCGATGCCGAGATCATGGCAAGCAGTTCTTTTGCACCTATATCGTTTTTTGCGCTCATATTGCCTCCCTAAAATTTGCGCCAATGCTCATCTGAGCATCGGCGCAATGTAAAAATGTCTTATGCAAGCAGTTCAAATTTGTAGCCAACACCCCAAACCGTTTTCAGTACCCACTTATCCGAAACGCCCTCAAGCTTTTCGCGCAGGCGCTTAACATGGACATCAACCGTTCTTGAATCACCAAGATAGTCAAAGCCCCAAACCTTATCAAGAAGCTGATCGCGAGTGAATACGTGATTGGAGTTTGAAGCAAGGAAATAAAGCAGTTCCAGCTCCTTTGGTGGAACATCAACACTCTTGCCGGAAAGCTTAAGCTCATATTTTTGAAGACTGATCTCAATATTTTCAAACTTGATAACATCGTCATCGTTTTGAGAAGAATGTGCATTATATCTGCGGAGCACAGCTTTGACTCTTGCCGAAAGCTCTTTAACATTGAAGGGCTTAACTATAAAATCATCGGCACCAAGTTCAAGACCAAGAACCTTGTCAAACACCTCACTCTTCGCTGTTATCATAATAATAGGCTTTGAAGATTGCTCTCTTATCTCTCGGCAGACCTGCCAGCCGTCCTTTTTGGGAAGCATAATATCAAGAAGAACGAGATCAGGCTCATACATCTTAAAATAGCTGAGCCCCTCACTGCCGTCTGTTGCCACCTTGACCTCATAGCCCTCGTTTTCAAGATATATCTTTACAAGATCGCATATATTGGCATCATCATCAATGAGAAGTATTTTTGTGTCCATCATAAGAAACAACCTCCTTAGCAAATTCCTTTTATACTGCCATTTTAATCTATCAATGGGGAAATTATGTGATTTTTTTTTGAATTTTCTCGGAATTTTGTCGTAAAAATGAAGAAATTATGTTCAAAGCTCCATATACTGTTTAATATTATATCACATTTGAAGAAAAATGCAACTGTTTTTTACAAAAAAATAAATTTTTTTTGATGAATTCATAAATACGTTCATATTTTCCTGCAAAAAACAGAGCCGAAATGCAAAGATGCGCTTCGACTCATAAATGAAAAAATATTAAAAACTATACGGCAACGCCCAATCTGTCTGAAATGTATTTTTCAACATTTTCCTCGGCGATCTCCAAAACTATAGAGATCTCCTTATAAAGAAAGCGTTTCGCATTATCAGAAAAAGCCTTTTCGGCATCCGAAACCTTTTTGCCGCCTTCCCTGCCGTTAAGCGTGCGGTCGTGAACCGTTTTGATAACTCTTACCCATTCAGAGGGCTCACCGGATCGAATGGCCAAACTGTATTTTTCTTTAAGCAGCTTAAGGTTGCTCTCTTCAAAAAGCGGTAAAGACTCAATCTTTAAAATCAAAGATTCAACATCACTTTTTGACATTATTGAGCGCAAAAGTGATTCAGCGCCCTCAAGCGGTATGTATGCCGTGCTGTTTCCTCCGTGAGTTGAATGAAGAACATAATATCTGGCATCGGTTTTGACATCCGAAAACGGCGATGTGACTATATCGTCTATACGGCAGATACCTTCTGAACCGTAAAAAACATATTCGTTTATTTCAAACATTCTCGCGCCCCCAATCCTTTAAAGTCAATGAAAACAATGCGTTTTACACCATATATTATAACATTTTTTTACCAAAAAAAACATAGGCAATTTTCACAAAAATTACTCTCACAAAAAAAATTTAATGTATAATCCATGCCCTCTTGCTTTTTTTCTTAAAATATGCTATCATTATGGCAATCAAAGAAAAGGATAAATGAAAGTGAAAAATATTGTTATAACAGGCGGTTCAAGAGGCATAGGAGCCGAAATGGTTAAAAAATTTTCTTCTGAGGGCATGAATGTTGCTTTTGTTTACAAAAACAGACATATTGAAGCAAAAGAGCTCTCCGAAAAAACAGGCAGCTTTGCTATATGTGCCGATCTTTCAAAGGGAGCGGAATGTATTTCTGCCATAAAAAATGCCGAGGAACATCTTGGAGGCATTGATGTTCTTATAAACAATGCCGGGATCTCCGCGTTCAAGCTCTTTACCGACATAAGCGAAGAAGATTGGCAAGAAATGCTGGCTGTAAATTTAAGCTCAGCCTTTTACTGTTCAAGAGAATGTGCCGCACAAATGATAAGAAACAAATGCGGAAGAATAATAAACATCAGTTCTATGTGGGGCATAACAGGTGCTTCATGTGAGGTGCATTATTCAGCTGCAAAGGCAGGTCTTATCGGCATGACAAAGGCACTTGCAAAAGAGCTTGGTCCTTCCGGCATAACGGTAAACTGCATTTGCCCGGGAGTTATCGAAACCGAGATGAACTCAAAGCTGAGCAAAGATGATCTGATTGTTCTGGCAAATGAAACGCCCCTGTGCCGCCTCGGAAAACCGGAGGAAGTGGCTGAGCTTGCATTTTATCTGGCCTCGGATAAAGCATCATTTATAACCGGACAGATAATCTCTGCCGATGGCGGCTTTGCAGTTTAAATGATTTAAACAAAGAATTAAAAAAACGCTTGCATATTCACAGCCTTGGGTGTATAATATAAGGCAATGATGTTAAAACCGAAAGGATGATTTTTAAAATGGGATGTACTCATGATTGTTCAAATTGTTCCTCTGCCTGCTCTTCAAAAGAGCCCGAGAGCCTTATTGCGGTCCTGAACGAGCTAAGCAATGTAAAACACGTCATCGGCGTTGTAAGCGGAAAGGGCGGGGTTGGTAAATCTCTTGTCACTTCGATGATGGCTGTTAATATGCAGAGAAAGGGATATAAATGTGCGATCCTCGATGCAGATATAACAGGCCCTTCTATACCCAAGGCCTTTGGTGTTAAGGGCGCAGTTGAGGGTGATGAGCATGGCCTTATCCCACCTCACTCAACAACAGGCATTGATATGATATCGGTAAATCTGCTTATGGATGAAGAAACGAAGCCCGTGGTTTGGCGCGGTCCCGTTATCGCAGGAATGGTAAAGCAGTTTTGGACAGATGTGATCTGGAACGATATCGACTATATGTTTGTAGACTGCCCTCCGGGAACCGGTGACGTTCCTCTGACGGTGTTCCAGTCTATTCCTCTTGACGGAATAATAATCGTAAGCAGTCCTCAGGAGCTGGTTTCAATGATAGTTGAAAAGGCGGCAAATATGGCTGATATGATGAAGATCCCCGTTCTCGGCCTTGTTGAAAACATGAGCTATGTTAAATGCCCGGATTGCGGCAAGGAAATAAAGGTATTTGGTGAAAGTCACATCGAAAAGGTTGCCGAAAAGTTCGGCTATGACCTGCTCGGCAGACTTCCGATAGACCCAAAGCTTGCGGCGCTCGTTGACAAAGGCTGGATAGAGATGATGGAAAATGATTATCTGGATAAGGCGGCAGACCTTATAGAAGAAAAGCTGAGCAAATAAAACTGTTTGCAAAAAAACAAAACAAAATGCACCCCAAAAGTTATAACTTTTGGGG
>JAZNCT010000025.1:0-23397 GCA_045587665.1 Eubacteriales bacterium | reverse complement strand
CATGACACCGTGCGAGTATTATTTCGCCACCGCCGCGTGACGAAAATCTCCCCCTGCTGCGCAGCAGGGGGAGATCAAAGAATCTATTCAATTTGTAAATTCTTTTTGTTTTTTAGTCTGTCTACTTGACAGGGGGCACATTAGAATGATCTTGGCTTCTATTTTTACAGAATCAATGGTGATGCTTTATAAAGCCAAAAAGCTTTGCAAGCTCCATTACAATAAAGGGAACAAATATAAGTCCAACTCCTATAAGGTATAGCTTAACGGAAAGATAAGCAAGGCCAAAGATAGTGTTAAGACCGGGAACAAAGAGAACGAGGGCAACCAGAATTAAAGATATCAGTGCCGCGCCGTTGAGCTTTGAATTTCCAAATGGACCGATTTTAAAGAGCGAATGCTGGGAACGCATATTAAATGCCTGAACTATCTGGGTAAGAGCAAGAACCATAAACGCCATAGTTGAACCGGCGTTTTCTATGCCGGAGTTGCTTCCAAGCCAAAAGCCCACAAGAGTTAGCACAGCAAACATCATACCCTGGAATACCACCTGAACTCCAAGACCGTTTGCAAATATTCCTTCATTTTTCGGTTTCGGCTTTTTATCCATAATGTCCTTTTCAACATTTTCCATTCCCAGAGCTATTGCAGGAAGTGAGTCTGTTACAAGGTTTATCCAAAGCAGCTGCATAGAAAGCAGAGGTGTTTTTTGCCAGAGAAGCATTGCGGTGAAGACGGTAAACACCTCTCCTATATTGGTTCCAAGCAAGAAGCCCACGACTTTTTTTATGTTTGCGTAGATTCCTCGACCCTCTTTAACTGCATCAACGATAGTTGCAAAATTATCATCGGTAAGGGTCATATCCGCCGCGCCCTTTGCAACATCTGTTCCGGTTATGCCCATTGCACAGCCTATATCTGCCGCCTTTAATGCCGGAGCGTCGTTAACACCGTCGCCTGTCATGGAGACCACCTGATCCTGGCGCTGCCATGCCTTAACTATTCTGATCTTGTTTTCGGGTGAAACACGGGCATAGACCGAAATTTCCTTCACGCAGGCATCAAGCTCCTCATCGCTCATTGCGTCAAGCTCTGCCCCTGTTATCGCTCTGTCACCCTCACAAAGAATACCCAGTTCCTTCGCTATAGCCGATGCCGTAACAACATGGTCGCCCGTTATCATAACAGGCTTTATTCCTGCTCTGCGGCAGATAGCAACAGCCTCTTTTGCCTCAGGTCTGGGCGGGTCTATCATGCCAACAAGTCCCATAAAGGTAAGACCGTTTTCAAGCTCCTCAGATGTTGGATTTTCCGGAACTGTGTCAATCTCTTTATATGCAACCGCAAGCACACGCAGGGCATCCGCACTCATAGAATCTGTCATTTTGCGAGCAGTCTCAATATCGCCTGAAATACAGCGGGATGCCATAACATCAAATGCTCCCTTAACGATAACAATGTTCCTGCCATCTATGCTGTTGACTGTAGTCATAAGCTTTCTGTCCGAATCAAAGGGGATCTCGGCAAGTCTTTTGAACTTCTTGTTAAGCTCATCCTTTGGCATACCGTTTTTATGTGCCGCAAGAACGATAGCGGTCTCTGTTGGGTCACCGATATGGGTTTCCCCTTCATCTGAAAAAACAACAGAGCCGTCACAGCAAAGGGTTGCAAAGGAGAGAAGCTCTTTAATTTTATCCGAGTTTGAGCTTGTTATCTGTTCAGGCTCCGAGAAGCCGTCAACATAACCTTTAACGAGAGTCATTCTGTTTTGGGTAAGCGTTCCTGTTTTATCCGAGCAGATAACAGAAGCACTTCCAAGAGTTTCAACGGCAGGCAGACGGCGGATAAGCGCATTTCGCTTTACCATTCGCTGAACACCGATAGAAAGAACTATCGTAACTATTGCAGGCAGACCTTCGGGAATTGCTGAAACAGCAAGAGAAACCGCTGTCATAAAGATATCAAGCAGCTCCATTTTGCCGCCAATGATACCTACCACAAATATAATTCCGCAGGCAGCAAGGGCCATTATTCCAAGGTATTTACCAAGCTGTGCAAGCTTCTGCTGCAGGGGGGTCTGACCTTCATCCTCTCCGTCAAGCAGAACAGCTATCTTGCCCATTTCAGTATCCATACCGATAGCCGTTACTACCGCAAGTGCTGTTCCGTATGTAACACTGCAGCCCGAGAACACCATGTTATGTCTGTCGCCAAGGGGAGCCTTTTCATCAACCTCTGCCTCTGCATCCTTTTCCGAAGGAACAGATTCGCCGGTCAGTGCCGATTCTTCGCTTTTAAGGCTAACACTGTGGAGAAGTCTTGCATCGGCAGGAATAAAATCGCCAGCCTCAAGCTTTATTATATCTCCGGGCACAAGCTCTGCCGCATCAATTACAAGCTCCTTGCCTTCTCTTATAACTCTGGCGTGAGGCGCAGACATATTTTTAAGGGCGTCAAGAGCCTTTTCCGCCTTGCTCTCCTGCATAACGCCCATTATCGCATTGAGAACAACGATGAGCAGAATAAGTCCCGGTTCAAAAAACTCTGCAGGACTGCCGTGTCCCTGTGCTATATCATAGCAGACCAGGGCAAATGAAATAACTGCAGCAACAAGAAGAATTATGATCATTACATCCTTGAACTGATCAATAAAACGAGAGAACATCGTTTTTTTCTTCTTTTCCTTCAGTCGGTTTTCTCCGAATTTCTCTCTTTTCTCGGAAATCTGTGCCGATGATAATCCCATTTCGGCGTCTGAGGAAAGTTCAAGAAGAACTTCCTCTCTTTTTTTGCTGTGTGCTGTCAAATCGATTACCTCCGATTTATTTTTTATTTTTTCGCCAAAAACCGATTTAGCGAAAAAGACTTCTACGGCATACAGCCGTAAAAGTCTTGAAAACCATGTTAAATGATACCGATGCCCGGGCAGCATTTGTGCCGTAATGACGAACAGCGGACACCCATTTTTATGGGTGCTTCTACTCTCTTTTACGTTAAAATTATATCATAGTGCTTCCCTATTGTCAATAGCATTTTATAATTTTGATTTCCTCAAAGCCGCCCTTTAAAGCCGTAAGTGCTCAGTATTACAAAAAAGACAAAACTATACATTTAAATCGTCTTGACTTTTGACATAATTAGTTGTATAATTAAAAGCAACAAAACTTATCTTAAATGAGGTTGCCATAACAGAACTTGATTTGTATGATCTGCTTGAAAATTCGAATTAAAAGCAGATGTCAGATGTGCTGAGATCCCCCCCGATGGCGACGGTCACATTAACTTAACGTTTCTTGTAGAAAGCAATCCAAATATATACTTTAAAAAAATAAATACACACGTTTTTCCTCACACTGTGGAGCTTATGCAAAATATAGCGCTCGTTGCAGAGCACCTTGCGAGCTTTACCGTGCAGCTAAGACATATTCAAAATTTCAAAAGATGCTTGCAGATTTTGACGAAATAATGGACGAGCTGAACACCCTTGTAGACACAATTTATAATCAGATAAAATAATAATCATAAGTTGGCATCGGGCTGCCGTTGGCAGCCCGATGTTTGATAAAGGAGTATCATGGAATTTATTACCGTACTCGGAGCCGGAACATGGGGTAGTGCTATTGCGGCGATGCTGGCTTCCGGCAGCAAAGCAAAGGTGACTCTTTGGTCTGCTCTGCCGGAGGAAATAAGTGAGCTTTCGGAAAAGAGGGTTCATCCTAAGCTAAGCCAACTCACTCTGCCGAAAGAGCTTTCTCTTTCTACCGACATTTCATCATGTAAAAAAGCTGATATCGTTATATTTGCCGTTCCTTCGCCATATGTCAGAGAAACCGCAAAAAAAGCATCAAACTTTATAAAAGAAGATGCCATAATAGTTGACATCGCCAAGGGGCTCGAAAAGGGCAGTTTAATGACTCTCAGTGAGGTTATAAAGGAGGAGCTTGGAGGGGAGAAGGGCGGCATTGTTGCCCTATCCGGACCAACGCACGCCGAGGAGGTTGCGCTGGGAATGCCCACAGCCATAGTTGCCTCCTCAGAAAACAGCGATGCGGCTCTGAAAATTCAGCAGGTCTTTTCAAACGGTTTTTTCAGAGTATATACGAACTCTGATATCAAAGGAATAGAGATTTGCGGTGCTATGAAGAACATAATCGCCATTGCCGCAGGAATTTCTGAAGGACTGGGCTATGGCGACAATGCAAAAGCCGCAATAATAACAAGAGGCATGGCGGAGATCACACGCCTTGGAGTTGCTATGGGATGCTCAGGAAGAACATTTGAGAGTCTTGCCGGGATAGGCGATCTTGTTGTAACCTGCACCAGCATCCATTCAAGAAACAAGAAAGCCGGATATCTTATAGGAAAAGGTCTGTCGCCCACAGAAGCAGTTAAACAGGTGGGCATGGCAGTTGAGGGTCTCAATGCCCTTCCGGCAGCAATAGAGTTTGCAGAGTTTTACAAGGTGGAGCTGCCGATCTGTTCAATGCTTGATAGTCTTATAAAAGGCCGGATATCCTCCGGAGAATGTCTCAATATGCTGATGACACGAGATCTTAAACCGGAAATATAAAAAATACCGTACCTGCGCATATGCGTTGGTACGGTATTCTTTATATTATTCTGTATACACCGTCCGCCTCTGTCTTTATAGCTTTTCCATAAAAGAGCTGCAATGCTTTTATAAGGTATTCGGTGTCTTTTGAACCTGCCGTTTCATAGGCTGAGTGCATTGCAAGCTGGGAAATGCCGATGTCCACTGTGTTCAGAGAAACGTGCGAATTTGCAATATTGCCAAGAGTTGATCCCCCCGGCATATCCGCTCTGTTGGTATATGACTGGCAGGGAACTCCGGCTTCTTCGCATATCATCTTAAAAAGAGCTGCAGAAACAGCATCGGTAGTGTATTTCTGATTTGCATTATGCTTTATAACAATGCCTCCGTTAATAGAGGGGGCATGGTTTTTATCCGAATATTCGGGGTGATTTGGATGGATAGCGTGAGCATTGTCAAGCGAAGCCATAAAACTGCTTGCAATTTTTCTTCTCAGCTCCGCTTCATCTCCGGAAAGAGCGTGATTTATCCTGCTGAGAACATCATATAGGAATGTGGAGTCAGCCCCCTGCTTTGTTGCACTTCCAACCTCTTCGTTGTCAAAAAGGCAGTATACCGCGGCATTTTTCAAAGTTGCACTATCAGCAAAGGCCTCAAGAGAGGCAAAGGCGCACTGAAGATCATCAAGACGGGGAGCAGACAAAAACTCGCCAAAGTCCACTCCTTTTTCGGCATTGTATAAATAAAGGTCAAAAGAAAGGATATCCTCCCGGTCGGCTCCTGCAAGATCGGCAACTCTTTTGCCAAACAGATCTTCTTCCTCCCCTATAGAAAACAGTGGAAGCATATCAACTGCAGCATTTAATGCCACACCGTCATTAACATTTCGGTTCATGTGTATGGCAACCGAAGGTATCGTAGCCACGGGCTCTGCAAAATCCACAAGCCTTGTTTCAATTTTATCTCCGTTTTTAACAATCACACGTCCTGCAACGGAGAGAGGACGGTCAAGCCAAGAGGAACATATCATTCCACCGTATTTTTCAACCGAAAGACGCTGATATCTGCCGTCTGACAAAGCAGCATTTTCCTTTATTTTAAAACAGGGACTGTCGCTGTGAGCAGCACTTATCATAAATCCATCAAATTTATTTTCGGGCAATTTAAAAGCAATGAGAGAAGATGAATTTCTCGTAACAAAATAACCTTTTCCATATTCAAGTGCCCATTCTTCGCTTTCTTCCAAGGGTTGAAAGCCTTTTTTGGTAAGAATAGCAGCACTGTGTGCACAGGCATGAAAGGCAGTTGGACTTGCCTCGATATACTTAAAAAGTTTACTGTTCATAATAGCTCCGTTTTATTATAATATCATTATTCAATATTTTTCACAATGTAGATAATACTGCCGAAAACATATCGACACCTGTATGGGTATTTTTCAATATCCTCTCTTGTCGTTACACCGGTAAGAATCAAAGCTTTGGCATCCGGTTAAAAGCAGTAAAATACAGTCATTCCTCCGCCAACAACGCAAAGCTCGCATTGAATTGTCTTTTTCTTAAGCATACCGTCCTACGATTTTCAACACAAAATAAAACTGTGCAAAAAAGACCCTGTTTTAGAACAAGGTCTTTTTGGTGGGGGATGGTGGATTCGGACCACCGAAGTCAGTGACAACAGATTTACAGTCTGCCCCCTTTGGCCGCTCGGGAAATCCCCCGTATTGGAGCTGGTGATCGGAGTCGAACCAACAACCTGCTGATTACAAATCAGCTGCTCTGCCATTGAGCCACACCAGCATTTTCCGTTGCCACATTCCTGCGGAACGGTATATATTATACCACCTCTTTTTACATTTGTCAAGAGTTTTTACAAAAAAATTTTAAAAATATATTTTTCACAGCTTATTATAACCAAACCCTCAATTTTTATAACATTTTTTAATTATAATCGCGCACAGACGGGCATAATTTTATTTGTAATTTTTATTTTAATTGAAACAAAACGGTAAATTATTCGTCAAACTTATTGAAAGTTCGTCAAAAAGGGTGTAAAATCATAAACAAGGTTATTTTTTCAGAATTCAGAGTACGGAGGACAAGGCATTGAAAAACAGCAAATATAAAGCCATTGGCAAAAGTGCCGGGAAAATATGCCTTAGGGTATTCATAATTCTGATGATAACCCTATTGCTCATAGCCGCAGGGCTGTATACCGCTATGCTTATAATGGTAAAAGGACCTTCGCCAACGGTCAGCAAGCTTTTTATCCTTTCTCTGAAGGAAACGAGCGCAGGCGGATTTATAGCTGACTGGTTTATGAGCGAAGAGGATATCGAAGCTCTGAAAGCCGAAAAGGCAGAGGAAGAGGCGAAAGAGATAAACACCTCTCTCATAAAACTTCCTCAAAAAGCCGAAAATACTCCGGGGCCCCCCATAGGCCAAGGAACAGACACATCGGCCGAAAGTGGCGATGAACAGACAGATAAGGAACAAAATGCACCGGAAGGCATCGAAATACACGACATTTCCGGCGGCACATATAATGGCAAAATGCTTGTAATCAAAGACCCCACGAGAGTTTTCGTCGGCGTTCCTGACAGCTACGGCGAAAGCTCAAGCGGTCTTTCTCTGACAAAAATGATCGAAAAGTACGGTGCCGTTGGGGGAACAAATGCCGGCGGCTTTGTTGACATTGGGGGAAGCGGAAACGGCGGTATTCCAGAGGGGATAGTTATAAGCGGCGGCAAGCTTCTTTGGGGTGAATGTGGCAGCACATACAGTCTTGCGGGGCTTGATAAAAACGGTCTTCTTTATGTGGGACGAATGACCGGATCAAGAGCAATGGAGCTGGGGCTTATGTATGCTGTCAGCTATGGCCCTGCCCTTATTATAAACGGTGAGCCTTGCAACGCAAAACGCTCTCTTGGCGGCGGCATAAACCCACGAACAGCTATCGGACAGAGAGAGGACGGGGCTATCCTCTTGCTTGTTGTAAACGGAAGGCAGGTAGACAGCCTTGGTGCAACTCTTGACGACCTTGTTGAAATAATGCTCTCATTTGGCGCAATAAATGCAAGCAACCTTGACGGCGGTTCCTCCACGCTTATGAAGCTGAATGGTGAATTTCTCAACACCAGCTCATATATTCTCGGAGGAGAAAGAATACTTGCCTCTACTATTTTAATTTCACCATAAAACAGAAAAAATTGGAGGGACACACCGGGTCTCGGCAAATTTTATTATTGCTCATTTGGAGCTTCGTTTTCAGCCTTTTCTGCCTCCTCGGCCTTTCTTGCTTCCTCGGCATTTTTCTCTGCCTGAAGCTTGTTTTCCTCAGAGCTTTCACGTCTCTTTGCTTCTGCTATAGCCTCTATCTCCTCTGCTGTGCAGTTTTCATGCTCCATAGCATATTTAAACTGATCGCTGTCCATGCTCTCGTGCTTAAAGAGATATTCGGCAACAAAATGAAGCTTATCCATATTGGCTTTAAGATATTCGGTACACTTTTTGTAAGCACCGTCTATTATGGCTCTGACCTCATCGTCTATCTCGGCAGCAGTCTTTTCAGAATAATTCTTACCGGAGCTGAAGTCACGTCCAAGGAACACCTCGGAGCTTCCGTGCTCGTTTCCGTAAAGAACAGTACCCAGCTTTTCGCTCATACCGTATCTTTCAACCATCGCTCTTGCAACCTTTGTTGCGTGCTGGATATCACTCGAAGCGCCTGTTGAGATATCTTCAAGCACCAAAGCCTCTGCAACGCGGCCGCCAAGGCTCACAATGATATCGTCTATCATTTCGTTTCTTGTTCGGCCCATTTTGTCTTCTTCGGGAACCATAATGGTAACGCCGCCTGCACTGCCGGCAGGAATGATAGTGATATGCTTAACGGGGTCGGCTGTGGGCGAAGCATATGCCGCAACAGCGTGACCTGCCTCGTGATATGCACATAGCTTATTATCCTTTTCTCTTCTCTGCTTTGCCTTTTTCTGGGGACCCATAATAACCTTCATATAGGCATCCTCGATCTCATCCATGCCGATAAGCTCCTTGCTCCGTCTTGCAGCGAGAAGTGCGGCCTCGTTGAGAAGATTTGCAAGATCTGCGCCCGTAAATCCAACGGTGCTCTGCGCTACCTTACGGAAATCAACAGCAGCCTCGATCGGCTTGTTTTTGGCGTGGACCTTAAGGATCTCTTCACGTCCCTTGATATCGGGATAACCAACAGTTATCTGGCGGTCAAAGCGTCCCGGACGCAGAAGCGCAGGATCAAGAATGTCAGGGCGGTTTGTTGCCGCAATAACGATAATACCCTCGTTTGAGCCAAAGCCGTCCATTTCAACAAGCAGTTGATTAAGGGTCTGCTCTCTTTCGTCGTGTCCGCCGCCAAGGCCTGCGCCTCTATGACGTCCCACTGCGTCAATTTCGTCAATAAAAACAATGCTTGCGGGTGCTTTTTTTGCGGTGTCAAAAAGGTCTCTTACTCTCGAAGCACCAACACCTACATACATTTCAACAAAGTCAGAACCTGAAATCGAAAAGAAGGGTACATCCGCTTCGCCCGCAACCGCCTTTGCAAGCAGTGTTTTACCGGTACCTGGAGGGCCAACAAGAAGAACACCGTGAGGTATCTTTGCACCAAGCTTTGTATATTTCTTGGGGTCTTTAAGAAATTCTACAACCTCTTTAAGCTCCTCTTTTTCTTCATCAGCACCGGCAACGTCGGCAAAGAGAACCTTTTTCTTGTCGGCAGATGCCATTTTCACTCTTGCCTTGCCAAAGCTGTTCATCTTTCCGCCGCCTTTTCCAACAGCCTGATTCATTATGAATATCCAGAGGAATATAAATAGAACTATAATTATCGCATATGGCAAAAGAGAAACCCACCATGGGTAAGTGACCGCAGGCTTATAATCATATTCTGTTAAAATGCCCTCTGCCTTTTGCGAAAGGATAAGCTCGCCAAGGTCGTTATAAAAAATATTGATATTGCTGAGCTGATAGCCTGCATAGGTATCATCGGTGAGGGTCAGAGTGATATAATTTTTATCGCTGACCGTAAAGCCCTTAACCTTTTCGCTCTGAAAATATTCTACTACCTGGCTATAGTTTTCAAGCTTTTCAACCTTTGCCTCGGTTGTTCTGAATATCTGTGAGACCGCAAAAATTATAAGTGCGATCAGCACGATATAGAACAATATTATCTTAAAATTGTTTTTCATCTATGCTCCTTCCGACCCTATGTCGGTAAATTTAGTCTGTATAATTATTTTTCCTCATAAACCTGAGGCTTCAGCACTCCCACAAAAGGAAGAGCACGGTACATCTCGTTATAATCAAGACCAAAGCCCACAACAAACTTATCGGGAATTATCTTTCCTGTGTAGTCGGCGTCAAAATCAACCTCCCTGCGTGAGGGCTTGTCAAGAAGCGTGCAGGTTCTGACACTGTGTGCGCCCTTCATCTTCAGATATTCTGTGAGATGAGAAAGCGTTCTGCCGCTGTCGATGATATCCTCAACGATTATGATGTCTATATCTGCCATATCGGGGCGCTGAAGATCAAGATGAATATTGATGTTGCCTGTTGTGGCAGTTCCCGCTCCATAGGATGAGACCTTCATAAAGTCGATCTCAACAGGGAGATCTATGCGCTTCATCAGCTCGCCCATAAATACCACCGAACCCTTTAATATGCAAAGAAGAAGCAGCTTTTTATCGCTGTTTTTATAATCTCTGCTTATGTCGCCAGCAATTCTTGAGCATATCTCGCTGATTTCCTTTTCGTCAATAAGTATTTCCGCAATGTCGTTATTCATATTCTGCCTCTCATAATTTCCGAAAAATTGTAAGCTTCCATACATTGGAGCCGTTTTTTTCATTTGCCTTTATACCGTCACGCAGTGCCATGTTCGGGATCCAGACTATTCCTTCACCGTCATAGACGATAGGGTATCCGGGTCTTTCTTCAACAGTCAGCTTTTTCTCAGAATAGAGCTTTCTTACGTCCCGGCTTATGCCTCCCGAGCGTATCTTATCTCCCGAAAGCCGTCCCCTTGCGCAAAGTATACCATTTATTTTATCACTTTGAATGTAAACGTGTGTAAATAACTTGTAAATATTTTCCTGTGATATTTGAATTTGCTGTGTAGTTTGTGAAGAGTATGTGGAAAATTCCTTTTCCACACGCAAAATATATCCACTTCGAAGAATATTATCCCCCTCAGCAAGCTCTGTTGGAGAGAGCGATATTATCTCTTCGGCTTTTGTGCTTTTCAAAAACGCTAATCTGCCACCTTGAATTTTGGCAGTAATATTGCCCGGAAGATCTATAGACGAGAGCTCTCTTCCCTTTTTTATAAGGCCTTTCAGTGACGCAAGGTGATCATATTCTATCATTCTTCCGCACACTTCGGCATACAGCCTTTGCAACACCCTGAACAAAATGGGATCCTCAAGCTCACCTATCCTTGATATAAGGTTGTAATCATTCTCTGCAATATATTTTTTGGCAAGCGAATCAAGATAATCGCAATCCTCTCTAAGGATACGGCAGGATCTCAGTGCCGCCTCGGACGCCGCCGGATTTATCTCAAAAAGCACAGGCAAAGCCCCGGCTCTTATGCTGTTTCTGGCATAAAGCGTCTCTGCATTTGTGCTGTCAAAAACAAAATCTATGCTGTTTTTTCGGCAATATTCAATTATCTCTTTCTTTGAACAGCCCAAAAGGGGACGGACCACAAGTGCTCCGTTTTCCATTTGCCGCACAGGGGGAATACCGCAAAGCCCTCTTGCGGCAGTTCCTCTTGCCAACCTGAAAAGCACTGTTTCAAGATTGTCGTCGGCATTGTGAGCTGTTGCAAGAACGGGAATATTCTTCCTTGTCATTATATCAGCAAAGAACTCATATCTAACATCCCTTGCCGCACTTTCGATGCTTTTACCGCTTTCGGCAGCTATTTTGGGAACATCGGCATTGAGTATAAAAAGCTCAACGCCAAGCTTTTCGCACTCTTTTTTGCAAAAATCTCTGTCTCGCAGTGCCTCCCCGCCTCTTATGCCGTGATTTACATGAGCTGCATAGAGCATAGCTCTGTTTTGAGCACACCAATCACTGAGAAGCCTGAGGAGACAGGATGAATCTGCTCCGCCGGAATATGCCACCAATATGGCCTTTGGCACTCCTCTGCTGTCAATTTTCTGCTCATTTGAAGCATCTATATAACCGGACAGCATCTCGCTCGGCGGCAAAAAACCGCCGAGCGGTATATTTTTAAGCACCGGACGTTCCGTCCAGAGCAATTGAACGGAACTTTGTAAACTGGCCTATCCAGCCCACCTTGACAGTTGTGGTTGAGCCGTGACGGTTTTTGGCAATAATGACCTCGGCAACATTTGCCTCGGGGGGCGGGGCCCCGTCTTCCCCGCTGTCGTTTTGATAATATTCGCTTCGATAAAGGAAAAGTACAGCATCTGCATCCTGCTCGATAGAGCCGGAATCACGCAGGTCGCTTAACATAGGTCTTTTATCACTGTTTTTCTCTGCCGCACGGTTCAGCTGAGCACAGCAAAGTATCGGAACGCCAAGCTCCTTTGCCATAAGCTTTATAGATCTGGATATTTCCGAGACTTCCTGAGCTCTGTTGTCGCTCCTTCTGTCACTCTGCATAAGCTGAAGATAGTCGATGACAACAAGCCCCAGATTGTCAACTCGGCGGAGCTTTGATTTCATACCCGTCACAGTGATTCCGGCAGTATCATCTATAAGGATATTGCATTTTGAAAGCCATTCTGCCGTGTGCGCCATAGCATCCCAGTCCTCGGGAGTCAGCTCACCCGTTCTCAGCTTTTTCGATTCGATCATTGCTTCGCTCGAAACCACACGGGTAACAAGCTGCTCAGCAGACATTTCAAGAGAAAAGATGCAAACGGTCTTGCCTGTCATTCTGGCAACATTTGTGCCAACATTGAGCACAAACGAGGTCTTACCCATACCCGGGCGCGCTCCCACTATAATAAGGTCGCTTTTCCCCATTCCGGCAAGAACACCGTCAAGGCCTGCAAAGCCTGTTGCCACACCCTGAGTTGCCTCTTTATCTGTATTCAGCAGGTGCAAATGGTCATATACCTGCATAAGAGCATCGCTTATATGAGTGAAATTTTTTGTTTCTCTCTTTTGTGCGATGTCAAATATCTTCTGCTCTGCATTTCCGATTATAAATTCAACAGCATCCTGCTCGCTGTATGCCGAATCCGATATATCTCCGCACACGTCGATAAGCTTTCTCAGCAGGCTTTTTTCTTTAACTATCTTTGCATAGTCCTTTACATTGAGAGCACTGGGAACCACCTCGCCAATGGTTCTGATATAGTCCTCGCCACCCGATTTGTCATATATTCCCTTTGATACAAGACGGTCGATAAGCGTAACTATGTCTATCTCATTATCCGTCATATACAGATCTCTCATTGCATGGAAGATCTGGGTGTGCTCTGAAATATAAAAATCATCTGCACTGACGATATCGGCTATATGGTTAAAGGACTCGGGATCAATAAGGATAGACCCAAGCAGAGATTGTTCGGCTATCATTGAAAAGGGCAGTTTTCGGATTACTTCTTCATTCATCTTCTCTGATCCTTAAAGTTTATTATGTCCGTTTTATTTTAAAAAACACCTTTTATATAGGCAAAACTTATTTTTCTGTGATCACAACATTGATCTTGCCCGTGATCTCTGTATATAGCTTAACATCAACGGTGTATGAACCGAAAGCCTTGAGGGGGTCAGCAAGAACTATCTTTCTCTTGTCGATAGTAATTCCACTCTTCTGAAGCTCGTCGGCAATGTCCTTTGATGTAACAGAGCCATAAAGACGTCCGTCTGCACCTGCGGCAACTGCAAATTTAACCAGTATGCCCTCAAGCTTTGCCGCAATGTCTCTTGCCTCCTGCTTTTCAACCTCTATTTTGTGCTGAATTGAAGCTTCTCTGTTTTTAAGCTCGTTTATAGCCTTATTATCTGCAGGAATAGCAAGACCGCGCGCTATAAGATAGTTGCGCCCGTAGCCGTCTGCAACCTCGATCATCTGACCCTTTTTTCCCTGAGCCTTAACATCCTGAGTTAGAATAACCTTCATTTTTATTCCTTTCTCCCCTGTTTTTTGCGGCCTCACCACGGGGATAGGTGCGCCCTGTTTTTATTAAAGATCCTCTTCGTTTATATCTGTTTTGCTTCGCGGAGCTGTGCCGTCGATATTTTCGCTCATAAACTTCATTGCATTTTCCAGCACTTTTCTTTCAAATTCCGGCAAGGTCAGCTCCTCAGAGCGGCCGCCGGCATTGTTAAAGTTTCCTCCGCCAACACCCGAAAGCAGTTCGGCACAGTTGACGATATTGTTTCCGGAACGTGCGCTTGCATTTATCCTTCCGCCATATTCGGCAATAACGATTGAAGCAAGAACGCCCTCCATTGTCAAAAGTCTGTCTGCAATTCGGCCTATAACGATCTTTGTTTTTGCCTCATCCGCAAGTCCGGCTCCGCTGCAAAGGGCAATTCTGCCGCCACTGATAAGACGAAGTCCCGAACCGATTGCAAATTCGGCGGAAAATGTTTCATAATCCGCATCAAAAAATTTCTTTGCCCTCTCGGCTCTGCCGGAGCATCGACTGAGATATTCTGCAGCTGCATAGGTCTTTCCGCTTGCATACTGAGTGAAATTCTTTGTATCAAGCATTATTCCCGAAAGAAGTATGGTCGCCTCCTCCGAGGTAAGCCTTGCTCTGCGCAATGATATTTCAAGCACGCCTGCAATTATCTCCGAAGCAGATGAGCAGGAAGTATCTATATATTCAAAATCTCCGGGAACGGTATTTTCATTTTTCTCATGGTGGTCTATTATAGCTATCTTGCCGCCGATCACCTCTCTTAGAGACCTATAAAGAGACTGGCTCTCCATATTACGCAGAGAATTTACATCTGTGATTATCAGAAGTGTGCTGCTTGAAGCCTTCTCCATAGCCTCGGCTTCTCCGATAAATCTGCCATCGTATTCTTCTTTTGCAATAATATCCTCAGTCAGGCGAACAAAATTCTCATCACTCTTATCATTTATAACAATATTCCAATCAGATCGTATGTCAGAAACCAGCTTTGCAACGCCTATCGCACTGCCGATGCTATCATAATCGGGGCGGCTGTGGCCCATGATAAGGACATTTTTGCTATCCTCTATCATTCTTCTCAGCGTATTGCCTATCCGGCGGTATTCAGAGCTGCCTCTTGAAACCTGTCTGCGGCGGTCACGTCCGAAAACAGTAAGCTCACCGGAGGTATTGATAACAGCCTTGTTTCCGCTCTTTCTCTGTTCAAAAGCAATATCCGCATTTTTCATTCTTTCGGCAAGGCTTTCGCCGGTTGCCGAAAAGCCCATAGAAAGGGTAAGCTCCTCTTCCTTTGTTGAAACGGCCTCTCTGATAGTATCAAGTATCTGAAATTTATCTCTTATTGATCTGCCGAGAGAGCTGAGAGGCATCATAATGATAAATTTTCTGGTCTCCGGCTCATACATAATTCCGTTCATATGACTTACCCAGTCGGAAAGCAGCTCTCTCACCTTTTCCGAGGCTTCTTTTTCTGAAACACCCGAAGCATCCGAAAAAGCTTTAAGATCGTCGATCTCTGCTCTGCCCATAACGATAGACTCGTTTTCAAGCCTCTTTGCCACAGAAATAAGCTGATTCTTCTCGGCAGTTATGTCTATGATAGTTGTCAGATAGTAAACTCCCTTTGTAGGGTCGCTTGTTTTTTTTGCATCTCCTATAAGGGTCTCGGTGCTCTCTATTATGATATATCTTATATCCTCTGCACCGTCCGGCGCCTTATACTGCAGTTCCACCCTCTCAATTGCCGAACGTTTTATAATATCAGGGTCAAGGTATGGCAGTACTACGGAAACCTCGGGCATAAGCCCAACGCCTTTTTTATCAAAAATATTTCGTGCCGCATGGTTGTATTTTACCACCACGCCTTCCGAATTTGTTATGATATATGGAAAAACCATGTCATCCAGCATACGGTCAAAGCGATGAAGGATTATCTCTCTCCTTGTTGCTCTCTTCCCAAGAAGAGCTATGGAAAAGATTATCACGCTAACGGCGATCAGATATATTGACGTTGCAAAAACAAGCATCGAAAACGCATCGGTCTGAGTAAGAAAATGAAGAGCCCAGAGGGCAAAAAGCAGGGCTATTCCGACACCGGTGCAAAGGAAGAAGGCCAGCGGATAGTTGAAAAAGGATTTGTCTCGGCGAGCGCGCGCCCTGATTGAGCTTTTTTCTTTTACAGGCTCTTTTACATCGTTATTTTGCATATCGTTGTTTTGCATATAGAGCTCCTCCTTCTTTATAATTCTTATATTTTATCCTTGTCCTGCCCATTTGTCCTGCGAGCTGCTTTAAATGTTTCAAAAGTACCCATTACAGAGAGCAGAACAAAAGCAATAGCAGGGGCAAAGGTCAAAAGCAAAAAAACAGCCACGAGGGGAAAACATCCCACCCTCAGCATATTCCCCTCTCGCTTTGGCAGAACAGACATCAGCCCCACAACAGCAAGACCGGGCTGCAGCATCATCCCAAGATTGTCAAAAACCGCAAGTGCGGCACTGTCACCACTTGAAAGAATGATAGACATCAAATATGAAACTGCAAAGACAAGGGCAGTAATAACGCTGAGAGAAAATTCGGTATCCTTTTTTTCAAGCTTATGGTAAAGACCGCATATCCTGCAAAGTGCAAGAAGCGAAAGCTGTGAAAAAAACGCAACTGTCATAAACATCGTGCAAATAATCGCCGGCAATAAATTGAATACCGAATTTACCGCCAACTCTATATCCATTCCCGAAATATCGTTGCCATATATCTCTGAAAGCTTTGCATATGTCTCCTGCATAGCTTCAATAAATGCGGCACGGGCACTGTCGATTGCGGCTGTTATATGGGAAAGACCTATATTCTGTCCCGAAAAGGCCGCAGAAAGAAGCAATAATCCTGTGCTGAACACTCCCAGCCCTATGGCGGCAGACAATATAGCACCGGTTCGTTTTGCGCCCTTTTTCATTGACACAGCTATTATAAAACCGCAAAGTGCGGGAAAAACCGAAAAAAGAGAGCTCAAAACTGCCGACGGAGATATGCCTCCCATAAGAGAAGAAACCCCAAGCGACCCAAGAAAAGCAACCAAGGGTGGCAAAATTGCAAGCCTTGGACATTCCAGTGCAAGAAGTGCACATATTCCCCCAAGAATTATATATACAAGAAAAGATAGAACCAAAACGCCCGTAAAAAGGACTGCATCTCCCGAGGCAAATCCTATCACGTTCCAAAGACCGCTAAGCAGCATAAATACCGATGCCGCTATAACAAGAGCAGCACGGGCACCGCCGCCAAGCTTATCTGGAAGCGGATAAACCGAAATCGACTCTGCGCTTGCGCCGCTGTTTTTAAAGTCACCAGTGTTCACAAAATTCCTCCAAAATGAGAATAATACGCCATAATAATCTTATCGTATTATTATAACACAAATTATAGCTTTTGTCAAACACTTAACCAAAATATTACAATATAATATTTGAACACAAAAAACTGCCGAATGTTAAAAAACATTCGGCAGTTTTTTATGGCTGAGATACTATTAGTAAAAACACTTTAGTATAACAGCCGCATTTATTTTACAACATCAAGCTTTTTTATACCGTAATAATCAAAGCATTTTATTGCTTCTTCGTTTATCTTCTCTCCGCAAACAATGATAGGTACAGCAGGAGGACAGCTCACTCCGGGGCTGGCAAGTATTCTGCCGAGGCTTTGGTGGATTTCCACAGTCTCTTTCTCACTAAAGATAGCCTCTCTTATTCTCATTTTTTTGTCAGCTTTCCTTAAAACCGGGGGCTTTTCGGATATTTCCGGTCGGCCGGGAATAGACAGCAAGGCATCGGTCAGTTTTGTTATATCTTCTTCACCGTTCTGCGGTGTAAACATCATAACAAGATAATCGGGATCAGCAAATTCGCAAGCTATACCCTTTTCATAAAGTATACTCTCAAGCTCGTACCCGGTATAACCGTATTTTTTTGTGCAAACAGTAAGCTTCAGCGGTTCTTCTCCAAAAAAAACATAGCCTCTTTGGGATAGCTTTTCTTTGCAGAGAGCAAGCCTTTTGCAGAAGCTTTCAAGTTGACGCCCGTAACCCTCAGCTATATATTTATTTGCCGCATCAAGCGACTGCAATATAAGATATGAAGGACTTGTGGAACCAAAAAGTGAAAGCGCATTTTTAACTTCCGCCGCCGGCACATCATTTAAGCGGTTTGAAATGTGCAGATAAGCTCCGCCGGTGAGCACCGGCAGGGTTTTATGAGCAGAGGAACAGCATATATCCGCCCCAAGATCTATCGGATGCAGAGAGCTTGGCAAAAATCTCAGATAAGCGCCGTGAGCATTGTCAACAAGCAAAAGGACATCATATCTGTGGCAGATACGGGCTATCTCTCCAACAGATATCATACTGCCCAGATAATCCGGTGCTGTTATATATACCGCCGTTATTTTCTCTTTGCTTTGGCTCAAAAAGCGTTCCACCGCCTCAGCAGATATGCTAAAGGAGAGATATGATTCACTCTCTTCCGAAAACATAAAAGATACATCTAAATCAAGCATCGCTGCCGCACCGAGAAAGGTTTTATGTACATTCCTTGCCGCCGCAATACGTGGTCGCGCGCCCTGGCTTTTGGCATTTATCATTGCAAGATAGAGCATTGCTCTTATGCAATGAGAAGAACCTTCGGTTGAATAATATGTGGGGCAGCCGAAAAGCTTGCTTGCGTTTTGTTCACTTTCCGCAATGATGCCTTCTGCCTCATATAGGCTGTCAGCCCCCTTTATCTCTGTTATGTCCAAGCTTTCAGCACCCAGAATATTCTTTCCCTTGTGCCCCGGCATATGAAGCCGCAGAGCTCCGCTTTTTTTATAAAAATCAACAAAATCGCAGATGGGCGTATTCATCAGCTTTGCCCTCTGAAGGCCCTGTCAATGGCTACCATAATGGCACATTCCATTCTTTTTCTGAACAGCCGACAGCCATATTCATAAACACCGTTTACCGACCCTGTGGAATGATATGCGTTGGCTGCACATCCACCCGAGCAATATAACTTTGCCCAGCAATCTCTGCAGTCGGGGCGGCTGTATACATTGCATTCGCCAAACTTGCACTGTGTCTCTTTGTTTGTTACCCCCTGCCAGATATCACCCAACTTAAATTTCTCCTCACCAACAAACTGGTGGCAGGGATAAAGGTCTCCCCACGGAGTAACTGCCATATATTCGGTTCCCGAACCGCAGCCCGAAATACGCTTATATATGCAAGGGCCTCCTGTAAGATCTATCATATAATGATAGAACGTGAGAGGCTTTCCTTCTCTGTCTCGGCTCAGCATCAGCTCTGCAAGCTTTTCATACTGATCCATAACTATTGGCAGATCCTCCTCGGTAAGCTCAGAGGGGTCGCCGGGAGGGCAAACCACAGGCTCCATGCTAAGTTCGCTGAAGCCCAGATCAAGCATAACCTTGATATCTTCAAGAAAATCGGGGTTTGCGTGGGTAAAAGTCCCCCTCATATAATAATTCTTGCCGCCGCGTGCTTTCACCATTTTTTGAAATTTAGGAACGATCTTATCCCAGCTTCCCGCCCCTGCATAGTCAACTCTGAAGCGGTCGTGCACTTCCCTTCTGCCGTCAAGGCTGAGGACAACATTACTGCACTCTCGGTTGGCAAAATCTATTACATCATCGTCTATGAGAACACCGTTTGTTGTAAGGGTAAATCTGAAATTTTTACCCTTTTCCTTTTCTATGCTGCGTGCATAGGCAACAAGCTGCTTCACCACATCAAAATTCATCAGCGGCTCACCGCCAAAAAAGTCCACCTCAAGATTTCGGCGGCTTCCCGAATTTTCAACAAGAAAATCAAGAGCTCTCTTGCCCACCTCAAAGGACATAACCGCTCTGTCTCCATGATATTTGCCCTGACTTGCAAAGCAATATGAGCAATTCAGATTGCAGGTGTGTGCAATGTGAAGGCAAAGCGCCTTGATAACGCCCGAGGTCTTTGCCTTCAGGTGTCCTGCCATATTTTCAAAAGTGTCGGGGGCAAAAATCTTTCCCTGCTCTTTAAGAGAGACCACCTGCTCATAACATTCTTCTATATCAGCAGGGGATATATCCTCTCTGCAACTGTATTTTTCACCAAGCTTTGAGAATATCTCATCTTTGCCGCATTTCTCAAACATACCTATTATATCATAGGCAACCTCATCAACGGCGTGTACAGAACCGGAGCAAATATCCAGCACTATATTATAGCCGCCAAGCTTATACTGATGTATCATTTTTTATCTCCTATACTAAAAATGCCGCCAATCGGCGGCATTTCGCGTTTTGTGATTACTTTATTTGTTCTCACACTGCTGGTTAGCGATACCGCAGCTTGTTTTGCAAGCGGACTGGCAGGATGTCTGACATTCGCCGCAACCACCGTTCTTTGCACTTTCGCAAAGATTGCGAGTTTCAAGAGTCTTGATATGTTCCATAATGAACCTCCCAAAATATTTGTATGACTAATTATAACACCTTTAGAAAAAAAAGTCAATACCAATCATCAATTTGCCCTTGGTTTTTTTGATATTCTATTGACAAAAATAATACTTCGTGATATGATGTATATTGCAAGAGGAGGTATCATATGGATATACAATTAAAGCGCGGTCTTCTTGACGTATGCGTGCTGGCTGCTATAAAAAGCGAAGATTCATACGGCTACAAGATCATTAAAGATATGAAACCATATATCAGTCTTTCCGAATCAACCCTATATACCATTTTAAAACGCCTTGAATCGGCAAATATGCTGACGGTGCGTACCGCAGAGCACGGCGGCAGACTTCGCAAATACTACAGAATAACAGGAGAGGGATTAAAACGCATTGAGGATTTTAAAGAAGAGTGGAAAGAGATGCTCTCCATATATCAATTTGTAATTAGGGAGGACACGGAAAATGACGCAGATTAAATTTATTTTGGAACTGCGTGACAGACTTTCACATTTGCCTCAGGACGATGTTGAAGAACGTCTTGGCTTTTACAGCGAAATGATAGAGGATCGTATAGAAGAAGGGCTCTCTGAGGAGGAAGCGGTCTCGGAAGTAGGTTCGGTAGAAGAAATAGCCGCACAGATCATAGCAGAACTGCCACAATACAAAAATGCAAAGGAAAAAACAAATACTAAAAAAACGCTCAGTGCTTGGATGATAGTGCTTTTGGTGCTAGGCTCACCCATATGGCTTTCTCTGCTTATTGCCGCATTTGCCGTAATGATTTCTCTTTACATTTCCTTATGCTCTTTGATAATTTCCCTCTGGGCAGTGTTTGCTTCTGTCATTGGATGCACTCTCTATTTCACAGTGGCGGGCTTGGGCTTTGCCATTTTTGGAAACAGTCTCACAGGAATCGCTATGCTAGGTGCGGCAAGCATCTGCGTAGGCATTTCAATTCTGCTGTTTTATAGCTGCAAATCAGCGTCAAAAGGCACTGTTGGGCTCGCAAGAAAGCTTGTCCTTTTCACTAAAAGCTGTTTTATGAGAAAGGAAACATTATAATGAATAAAAAAACAAAAATTTGGCTCTCTATTGCGGCTTCTTTTATATTGATAGGATGCTTCATTTTTTCGGGGGTGATGACGATTCTTAATTGGGATTTTACAAAACTTTCAACAGTTAAATATGTAACCAACAATTATGAAATGGATGTTGATTTTAAAAATATCTCTGTGATTTCCGGAACTGCCCACATTGTTTTTCTTCCTGCAGAAGGATCAAAAGCCAAAGTGGTTTGTCGCGAACAAAAAAACGCAGAGCACACTGTTACCGCTAAAGACAGCACTCTAAGAATAAACCTTAATGACAATAGGAAATGGTATGAGCATATAGGTATAAACTTCGAGAGTCCACATATCACCGTGTATCTTCCACGAGGCGAATACGGTGAGATTTCTGTGATATCCAGCACAGGAAAAGTAGAAATACCAGAAGAATTTTCTTTTGAAAGCATTGACATCTGTGAGAGCACAGGAGATGTAACAAGCCTTGCTTCTGCCACAGGTGCTATTAAAATAACAACCGACACCGGTGACATAAATGTAAGGAACATATCGGCAGGATCTCTTGAACTTTCGGTTTCTACAGGCAAGGTGACCCTCGAAGATGTCACAAGCTCGGGTAATATTGAGATCACGGTCTCCACAGGCAAAACCGAAATATCAAGCATCAAGTGTAAAAGTCTAATATCAAAAGGAGACACAGGGCACATTTCTCTTAGCAACGTGATCGCAGAAGAAATGTTTGATATTGAAAGAAGCACCGGCAACGTGATTTTTGAAAGTTGTGATGCTTCCAAGATCTTTGTAAAAACCGACACAGGAAACGTTAAAGGAACGCTTCTTTCAGATAAGGTGTTTATAACAAAGACAGACACTGGAGATGTTGACGTTCCAAAAACCATAACCGGTGGAAAATGTGAGATCAGCACAAGCACGGGAGACATCAAAATAGAAATAAAATGAACAAAAACACTTATTTGTGGAATAATTCTTTTTAAAAGGTGAAATTTTTGTTCCCTACATCGCAAACCGATCCGTTTCAGTTTTGCCGAAAGCAGAGTAGACCTTCTCCATAAAGTAAGAAACAAACCAAAAGACCACAATCGGGAGGTCTTTTGGTTTGAGTTTACACAACAATTTTAAATACGAAAAAATTATATATAATAATAAAGCGGCATTTTTCAAAACTAACGTACATACAAATCAATACGGTACAAACAGTTTTCTTTTATATTAGAAAGAAATTCTGCAATATCTATATCATCTATATGATAATGTTCTTCCCTTTTATTGATCTTTCCTACCCAATTTTTACTTATATATACACATTTTATATCGCGTATCAAACGCATATCGTTAAGCAAATAACAGAGTTCCCTAATTTGCTCGTGATTAGGTTGATGATTGCCAATAGCAGTATCGCAATCGCAAACGCCTGTTGTAATACGGAAATCGTCTGTATTTTTAAGCACAGACATTTTTACATCGTGTTTTGTCCCGATATTAAAATGAAAGCAATTCCCCAGCGAAACTTCATCATAATCTTTTTTATTTATTTCTTTATTAACAGCGCCATAAAGAAAATAACACATCAACAGGTCTCTCCCTTTTTGGGAATATTATAACATATGCCTGCAATCTTGTCAAGTTGTCACAAATCTGTACAAACACATATTTAGGATACACCGTTCTGGTGCAAATTCCACCTCTTCGGTTTTGCCGAAAGCAGAGTGCTTCAAGCCGTAACGTAAGAGTAAAAGAGAAGCAGACCGCAAGTGCGATCTGCTTCTCTTTGGGCCCCTTGATCGGCTCAGAACCAAGGTTTGCGCTCTTGTTTATCTCATTCCTTTGTTCACTCCTGGCAAACTCATACAAATTTGCAAGCAACTTGTAGTGGCTCATCGCATTGAAGAAAACAGCAAAACAAAAGACCACCTACTGGTGGTCTTCTGTTTTGGGTTCATAATATAAAAATGCAACTCATATAAATCACGCCGAAGGCGTGTATGGAATCCGCAACTTGTCTGCGGCATGGAATCATCACGAAGTGATGCATGGCATCAATCCGAAGGAGGATACACGCTGACGCGTGATGCCATACGCCTAACGGCGATGCCATGCACGACTTCGTCG